>CBINPE010000131.1:0-13840 GCA_966252435.1 uncultured Burkholderiales bacterium
CTCCCAGGTGGCACTGCCGAACGCCGTTACCGCCGCCGATTCGTAGAAGCTCAGGCCGTTGGCGTCCGAGCGCAGCATGCCCTTCATCGCGCAGGGCCCCGTGGGCGCATCGGCCGGGGTGCCACAGTAGTGGATGCTGAACAGGCCGTTCGGGTAGGTGTCCGACTTGCCGGCCGTGGCCACACTGTAGACGCTGATCAGCATCTTGTGGGAGTCCTCCTCCTCTGTGATCCAGGCCTTCATGATCAGCGGGGCCGTCGCGGAGGCCTGGGTCGACTCGACCACCGCGTTCATGAATTTGGTGGCGTTGGACTGGCCCGCGCTGGTGTTGTTCGACTGGCTGCTGTCGCTGCGGCCGGAGCATTTCTTCTGGTCTACCAGGGCCAGGTAGGGGCCGGCGTTGACCATGGCGTCCGAGCGGAAGGCGCCCATGATGCACATGATCATGTTGACCGTGTTGATGCGGTCGCCCACCCGGTCTTGCACCCAGGTGTTCTGGACGTCGGTCACGTACGCGCCGGAGGTCGGCTCGGCCGCCAGCGCGGAGGTCGCGGCGGGCAGCGCTGCCGCGGCGGCGGCCAAGGCCACCAGGTTCTTCTTCATCAGCATGGAAGGACTCGCTTTCTGGGTCTGGGAGAAGCTGATCGGGCGAGACATCCGCCTTACTTGGCCGTCACGACCTGCACCGACGAGGGCAGGACGATGTCGGACTGGGTGATCGTCTGGGCCTGCGGCTCGGTGGACGCGGCCGTCGTCGAGCCTCCGTCCCCGCACCCGCTGACCCCTGCCAGAACGCCGAGGGCGGCGACCCACACGCCACCGCCTCGCACCAAACGAAGAAGAACCTGCTGTGAATTCATGGATTGGCCTCCTGAGCCCTGTTGGACAAGGGTTCTTCGGCGTCTGCCGCACGGACTGAAAGACCTCTCGCGTGAAAGATTCATCACCGCCGCCCCAGTTGTTCCCCCCATCCTCGTGGCGGCCGAAACACCGTCGCGTCCTCGTAGAACGAGGGAGCCTCGTTGTCTGCCCACCATCCAGGCACCCCCAGCACAGGCAAGGGTGTCCAGGGCTTGCTGACCAGCCGCTCAGGCACCAGCAGTCGCGCCAGCGAAGGCCCCGGCCAACCGTCCTCATCGGGCAGCGTGGGGGACAGCGTCCAGGCATGGGCGGTGATGTTCTTGCGCGGGCGGCACAGCTTCTCCAGCAGGGCATGGCCGACCAGCGTCAGCCTGACCTGTCCCCATGCCGCCCGGTGGGTCAGGAACAGCCCCCGCCAGTCACGCTGCACCAGGGCCTCCTGCAGGGCTGCCGGCCCCTGGCACAGGGCGCCGTTCTCGTCGAACAGGGTCAGGGCGTCGCGTACTGGCCCCCGCTCCCCCTGAGGCAGCGCAGTGGCTGGGCCGAAAGGCGGCAGCTGAGCCCCATGCAGCCTGTTCAGGTGGATCTTCAGGCGGGGAAAGCTCAGCCATACCAGGCCGTTGAAGAAGTCATGCAGGTTGTCCCGAGTGGGCACCTCGGCGCGGGCGCGGATGAAGGCCTCGTAGGCCTGCCCGGCCGGCAAGGCCTCCTGCGGCACGAAACGAAGGCGTCCCGCCTCCCAGGCGGGCCAGGCGCCGAGCCCTGCGTCCTGCTCCGCGTTCAGGGCCTGGGCCACAGTCATCCCGCCCGCCCAACGCGCCCATATCCGCTGGCCGCGGGCCTGGTACGGCGCCAGCCAAGGGGCCTCCCAGTCCACCTGTGCCCTTGCGCCTTCACCATCCATGCCGCACCCTGGGAAAAAAAGCGGATTATCGGCAGCCCCGGCGCTGGTTCCTGGCCCGATCCAGCAAAATGACGTGAACTTCCGTCCAGATGCGAGGTTCAAAGCCTTCGCCTGGGCCATATACTGGGCTCGCTAGAGCGGTGTCCGCACGTGGTCGCGGCACCCCCGGCCAACAGGCTGCTACAGGAAACAAAGATGGGTCGCAAATTGAAAATCACGGGCTGGCTGGCCCTTGGCGCAGTGGCGGGAGCCCTGGCCACCACCCAGCTGCAGGCGGTGGCAGGACGCACCAGCGTGCAATTCCCCCTCGAAGAGCTGCAACAGATGGCCGCGGTGTTCGGCATCGTCAAATCCCATTACGTCGAGGAAGTCGATGAGAAGAAACTCATCACCGACGCCATCACCGGCATGGTGGCGGGCCTCGACCCCCACAGCCAGTATTTCGACAAGAAGAGCTTCCGCGAATTCCGCGAAAGCATCACCGGCAAGTTCATTGGCGTCGGCATCGAGATCGGCATGGAAGACGGCCTGGTGAAGGTGGTCTCCCCGATCGAGGGCTCGCCAGCCTTCCGGGCCGGCATCAAGTCCGGCGACCTGATCACCAAGATCGACGACGTCTTCGTCAAGGGCCTCACCATGGAGCAGGCGGTCAAGCGCATGCGTGGCGAGCCCAACACCAAGGTCGTGCTGTCCATCTTCCGCAAGGCCGAGAACCGCAGCTTCCCCGTGACCATCGTCCGCGAGGAGATCCGCCAGCAGAGCGTGCGAGCCAAGGTGGTCGAGCCCGGCTACGCCTGGCTGCGCGTGAGCCAGTTCCAGGAGGGCACGGTGGAAGACTTCAGCCGCAAGATCGAGGAGATCTACAAGCAGGAGCCCCACCTCAAGGGCATGGTGCTCGACCTGCGCAACGACCCCGGTGGCGCGCTCGAAGCCTCGGTCGCCATCTCGACCGCCTTCCTCCCCAAGAACGTGATGGTGGTCTCCACGAAGGGCCAGATCCAGGGCTCCAACGAGGAGTTCAAGGCGGCCCCCGAGTACTACATGCGGCGCGGCGGTTCGGCCAGCGACCCGCTCAGGCGCTTGCCCGAAGCCATCAAGACCGTGCCGCTGGTGGTGCTGGTCAACGAGGGCTCCGCCTCCGCCAGCGAGATCGTCGCCGGTGCCCTGCAGGATCACCAGCGCGCCACCATCATGGGTGCGCAGACCTTCGGCAAGGGCTCGGTGCAGACCGTCCTGCCCCTGCCCCAGGACACGGGCGTCAAGCTGACCACAGCGCGCTACTACACACCCAAGGGCCGCTCCATCCAGGCCACCGGCATCGTGCCCGACGTGATGCTCGACGAAACCGCGGAAGGCAACCTGTTCGCGGCCCTGCGCCTGCGCGAGGCTGACCTGCAGAAGCACATCAGCAGCGGCCAGGGCGAGGAGAAGAAGGACGAGGCCCGTGAGAAGGCCCGCGAGGAAGCCCGCAAGCGCCTCGAGGAAGAGACCGCCAAGTCCAGCACGCTCAAGCCCCTGCCCGAGTTCGGCACCGCCGAGGACTTCCAGCTGGCCCAGGCCATCAACCGCCTCAAGGGCAAGACGGTCGTCGCCAGCAAGACCATGACCGAACGCAAACCCGAAACCGCGGAAGCCAACTGACCGCCCCGCTTCGGGCCTCCAGGCCCGTCCCGCCCCCCACCAACGCCCATGCCCGCATGGGCGTTGGTCTTTCTGCCGCTCCTTTCCTACCGCCGCCCTCGCCATGAACGACGACCAACTGCTGCGCTACTCCCGCCACATCCTGCTGCCCGAGCTGGGCGTGGAGGCCCAGACCCGCTGGCTGGCGGCGCACGTGCTGGTGATCGGTGCAGGCGGCCTGGGCTCGGCCGCGACGCTCTACCTCGGGGCGTCCGGCATCGGCACCCTCACCGTGGTGGACCATGACACGGTGGATCTCACCAACCTGCAGCGCCAGATCGCCCACACCCAGGATCGCGTGGGCCAACGCAAGGTCGACTCGATCGCCCAGGCCGTGCAGGCCCTGAACCCAGAGGTCACGGTGCACGCCGTGGCCGAGCGGGCCGAGGCTGGCGGGCGCCTGGACGACCTGGTCGCGCAGGCCGACGTGGTGCTCGACTGCAGCGACAACTTCACGACGCGCCAGGCCGTCAATGCCGCCTGCGTGCGGCACCGCAAGCCGCTGGTGTCGGGCGCCGCGGTCGGCTGGGACGGCCAGCTCAGCGTGCACCTGCCGCGCCGTCCGGCCCCCGAGGCTGCAGAGCCCCAAGACAAAGGCCGGGACGAAGGGAAATCCCCTCGTCCCGGCCTTGTCGAACCATGGCTTGCTGACAGCCCTTGCTACGCCTGCGTCTTCCCCCCCGGGTCCCAGGTCCAGGAGACCCCGTGCGCCACGATGGGGGTGCTGGCGCCGCTGGTGGGCATCATTGGCAGCATGCAAGCGGCCGAGGCCCTCAAGCTGCTGGCCCCCACCGGCATGCCGGTGGCCGGGCGCTTACTGATGCTGAGCGCGCGCAGCATGGAGTGGACCAGCCTTCGCGTCCACCGCGACCTCGCCTGCCCCGTCTGCGGCTGAGGCGCCCTTGGCCAGTTCCTTGTTCAGCTGACGGCGGTCCAGCTCGCCTTCCCAGCGCGCCACCACCAGCGTGGCCACGCCGTTGCCGATGAAGTTGGTCAGGGCGCGGGCCTCCGACATGAAGCGGTCGATGCCCAGGATCAGCGCCAGGCCGGCCACCGGCACGGAAGGCACCACGGCCAGCGTGGCCGCCAGGGTGATGAATCCGGCCCCCGTCACGCCCGATGCGCCCTTGGAGGTCAGCATGGCCACGCCGAGCAGCGTGATCTGCTGCGTCAGGGTCAGCTCGATGTTCAAGGCCTGGGCCACGAACAGGGCCGCCATCGTCAGGTAGATGTTCGTGCCGTCCAGGTTGAACGAATAGCCCGAGGGCACCACCAGGCCCACCACCGAGCGGCCGCAGCCCAGCTTCTCCAGCTTGTTCATCAGCGGCACCAGGGCCGACTCCGAGGAGGACGTGCCCAGCACGGTCAGCAGCTCGGCGCGGATGTAGGAGATGAAGCGGAAGATGTTGAAGCCGGTGAAGTTGGCGATCGTGCCCAGCACCACCACGACGAACAGGAAGCAGGTCAGGTAGAAGCTGCCCATCAGGGTCGCCAGTGGCTTGACCGAGGCGATGCCGTACTTGCCGATCGTGAAGGCCATGGCCGCGCCGGCGCCGATGGGGGCCAGCTTCATGACGGTGTTCATGATGCCGAAGAAGATGTGCGAGGTGCCCTCGATGAAGCGGTGGACGCTCTCACCCGTCTTGCCGGCGTGCGTCATCGCGTAGCCGAACAGGATGGCCAGCAGCAGCACCTGCAGCAGGTCGCCCGAGCCGGTGAACGCATCGGTGAAAGTCTTGGGGATGATGTGCAGGAAGAAGTCGACCGTGTTCTGCTCGGCGGCCGCGCTGGCGTACTTGGCCACCGCCTTGGCGTCGAGCGTGGCCGGGTCGACATTGAAGCCGGCGCCGGGACGCACGATGTTCATCACCAGCAGCCCGACCGCCAGGGCCATCGTCGAGACGACCTCGAAATACAACAGTGCCTTGCCGCCCACCCGGCCAACCTTCTTGATGTCACCCGCGCCCGCGATGCCCAGCACCACGGTACAGAAGATGATCGGGCTGATCAGCATCTTGACCAGCGAAATGAATCCGTCGCCCAGAGGCTTCAGCTTGACGGCCACCTCCGGCTGAAAGTGCCCCAACAGGCCACCGGCCACGATGGCCAGCAGCACCCAGAAATAGAGATGCTTCGTCAAACGCTTCATTGAGTGGTCCTCCAAGGCTTTACAAAACATGGAGTCTCGTCAAAAAAAATCGTCGAAAAATGTGGCGATCCACAATGCCGCGACTTCGTCAAGCCGGATGAGCTGGCGGGTTCACCGTCCAAATCCGGGCATCAAAAGTCGGCATGGGCCGTTGGCCTCTGGTGATCCGAGGTAAGCTGCAGAGCCCAAACCCATAAGATCCGCCCGGTCCCACGGAAGGACGAAGTGCCCATGGACAAGCACACCCCACTGACTGCCCGCAATTTCCCCACGGCCGAAGAAGACGCCGCCAAAGCCCATCCCCCCTCCCTGTACACCGGCCCCGAGAGTTCCTACCGGCTGGCCTTCACCGACAACGACTTCCTGCTGCGCGAGGAATTGCGCCCGGTGCGCATGCAGTTGGAGCTGCTCAAGCCCGAACTCGTCCAGCAGGAGCAAGGCATCCGCTCGACCATCGTCATCTTCGGCAGCGCCCGCATCCAGGCCCCCGAGGCCGCCGCCGCCGCGCTCGAGGAGGCCATCCTCTCCAAGGACAGCCAGTCGATCGCACGCGCCCAGACCCTGGTGCAGATGTCGCGCTACTACGAGCAGGCACGCCTGTTCGCGGCCACTGTCACCAGCCGCACCCGGCGCCTGGACACCCCCGTCCACGTCGTCACGGGCGGGGGCCCCGGCATCATGGAGGCCGGTAACCGCGGCGCCTTCGAGGTCGGCGGGCGCAGCATCGGCCTGAACATCGTGCTGCCCCACGAACAGGAGCCCAACCCCTTCATCACCCCGGAGCTGTGCTTCCAGTTCCACTACTTCGCCCTGCGCAAGATGCACTTCCTGATGCGCAGCATCGCGCTGGTGTGCTTCCCCGGCGGCTTCGGCACCCTGGATGAGCTGTTCGAGACCCTCACCCTGATCCAGACCGGCAAATGCCGTCGCCGCCCCATCCTGCTGTTCGGCCGTGATTTCTGGACCCGGCTGATCAACTTCGACCTCCTCATCGAGACCGGCATGATCGCTGCCGACGACGTGCACCTGTTCCGCTTCGTCGAAACCGCCGAGGAGGCCTGGGGGTTCCTGGAAGCCCAGTATGGATTTGATTTCGGCGAAACTGAGGTCGGAGAATTCGCCGCCGACATCTGACCCGTCCTGACCGGCACCCTCGCGCACCGGTCCCTCGAGTGGAGCCTGCCATGCCCGCTGCCGCCGTCCCCACCCCTCACGTCGCGCCAGCGCCGATCCGGTTGATCGGTGCGCCGACCGACATCGGTGCCGGCACCCGGGGGGCGAGCATGGGGCCCGAGGCCCTGCGGGTGGCGGGCCTGCAAGCGGCCCTGGAAAGCCACGGCCTGCATGTCACCGACCAGGGCAACCTGAGCGGCCCGGCCAATCCCTGGTCCCCACCGGTCCACGGCCACCGGCACTTGTCCGAGGTGATCCAGTGGAACGAGGCGGTGCACGCGGCGGTGTTCGACGCCCTCCAAGCCGCAAGCCTGCCCGTCCTGATGGGCGGGGACCATTGCCTGGCCATCGGTTCCATCTCCGCGGTGGCACGGCACTGCCGGCTGACGCGGCGCAAGCTGCGCGTGCTCTGGCTGGATGCCCACGCCGACTTCAACACCGACGCCCTGACCCCCAGCGGCAACCTGCATGGCATGCCGGTGGCCTGCCTGTGCGGCCACGGCCCGGACGCGCTGACCCGGCTGAGCGGCGAATGCCCGGCACTGCACCCGAAGTGGATCCGCCAGATCGGCATCCGCAGCGTCGACGCGGGCGAGAAACGCTTCGTCCACGAAGCCGACCTCGAAGTCTTCGACATGCGCTACATCGACGAGATGGGCATGCGGCACACCATGGAGCTGGCCCTGGCGACCCTGGACGCCCAGACCCACCTGCACGTCAGCTTCGACGTCGACTTCCTCGACCCCGAGTGGGCCCCGGGCGTGGGCACCACGGTGCCGGGTGGACCGACCTACCGCGAAGCGCAGCTGTGCATGGAGATGATTGCCGACACCGGCCGCCTGGCCTCGCTCGACCTGATGGAACTCAACCCGGCCCTGGACGTGCGCAACCGCACCGCCCAGCTCACCGTGGACTTGGTCGAGTCCCTGTTCGGCAAGAGCACCCTGATGCGCAAAGGCTGAAATTCAGGGGCACCCAAACGGAAAGAGCCCGCCGAAGCGGGCCCTTTCCGTTCCACCAGCGAGGCCGACAGGTCAAGCGCGCCGGGCCATCCGCCGCCCCAGCACGCCGGCAGCCGCCAGGCACAACAGCCACAACGTCGGATCGATCTGCGGATCACCCTCCATGCCAGCCAAGGCGCAGCCGCCCCCGCCGGAGCCTCCCGCGGATCCGCCGCCGCTGCCACCGCCAGCACCGCCGCCTCCACTCCCCGGGTCCGTACCGGCATGCAGCGCCACCTGAACAGGGCTGGCATTGGTGGACAGGGTCAGGTTGTCGCTCAGCACGTTCGTGTTGGACGGTTGGTAAGTCACCTCCAGGGCGCAGGTCTGCCCCGGCGCCACCATCAGCGGCAACCCGGTGCAACCCGGCTGCCGTGACAGCTGCGTGCTGAACGCCGCGTTGCCGGACGTGAGGCTGCTCAGTGCCAATGCGGTGCTCCCGGTGTTGGTGAAGCTCAGCGGCAGCACGGCACTCGAGCCCACCGCCGTGGCGGGGAAGGACAGGCTGGACACCGAGGCCGACAAGCCGTTTTGCAGCAGCGCCACGCCGCGTCCGCTCAACGCGACGGGTGTAGGCGAAGCCCCCGGCGTGCTCACATGGAGCATGGCGGAGCGGGATCCCATCAGGGCGGGGGCAAAACCGACAGTCACCGTGCAGCTGCCGGCGGCCGCCACCGACCCGGCCGACAGGCAGGTCCCACCCAGCACGAACTCGCCTTGTTGGGCACCCAGTGCCTGCACCGCACTGATCGTGGCGGTGCCCGGGCCGGCGTTGTTCAAGGTGAAGGTCTTCACGGCCGCCGCCCCGCCCACCGCGGTGTCTGCGAAGGCACCATCAGGCATGGTCGCCCAGCTCAGCGCCGGCGAGGCGACTGAGACGCCCGTGCCGGTGAGCGCCACACTGTGCGGCGAGCCGGGCGTGTTCGAGCTCAGCGTCACTCGTCCACCTGACAAGGCCGCCGCCGCCGTCGGCGCATAGTTCACCGTGATGTTGCACGACGCCCCCGCCGCGACGCTGGCGCCGCAGTTGTTGGTCTGCGTGACACCGGTGCCGTTGACGCCGATGTTCGTGACCGACAAGGCTGCGCTGCCAGTGTTCGTCAGACGCAGCACCCGGGTCACGGCGGCACCGCCCACGGTCGCATTGCCCAGATCGATCCCCATGGGCGAGAACGTCGCCACGGGCACGCTGGCGGCCAGGCCCTTGCTCACCAGGGGAATGGTCACCGTGCCGTTGACGGCATCCGAAGTCATCACCAGGTGAGCCACCTTGTGCCCCATCGAGAGAGGCCGCGCGCTGAGCTGCACCGTGCAGCTCGCGCCCGCGGCCAGCGGCGTGCTCGGCGAGCATGTGCCGCCGCTGAGCACGAAGTCGCTCATCTGCGGCCCGGCCACGGCCAGCGTCGTGAACGTGAGCGTCGCATTGCCGCTGTTGGTCAGCGTGACAGTTTGTGCGCTGCTGGTGCTGTTCACACCCTGGGGCGCGAACACCAACCCTTCCGTGTTGGACGCCAGCGCGGGAGAAACCCCACTCGTGCCCAGTCCCGTCAACGCCACGGTGGCTGGCGATCCAGCCGCACTGTGCGAGACAGACAGGGTGCCCACCCGTGTACCCGCCGCCGCCGGTGTGAACGCCACCGTCATGGTGCAGCTTGCGCCAGCAGCCAGCGTCGACGCACAGCTGCCGCCAGTGCGCGCAAACTCACCGCCCTGGGGCCCCAGGAAGGAAACACCTGACAGGCTGACAGCCGCCGATCCTTGGTTGCTCACCGTGACCGTCTGCGTGCTGGAGGTTCCCACCACCTGAGTGAAAGCCAGCGCCGTGGACGACACCGTCACGGCCGGCGCATTGAGCACACCCAGCGCCGTCAGCGGCACCGACGAAGTCATTTCCATCCCCGCCACGCCGCCGTTGTGCCGCAAGGTCAGGTTGCCGCTCGCCGTCCCCGACGCGCTGGGTGCGAAGCTCACGAGCACGGTGCACTGGGCCGATGCCTGCAGGTAGCTGCCTGGCGAGCAGGTTCCGCCCGAGATGCGGAAGCTCGGCGACGACACCGCGATGGCGGTCAGGTTCAGCGAGGTGTTGCCTGTGTTGGTGAGGGTCACGACCTGTGCGGCACTGCTGGCACCGACCGCAGTGGCGGCGAACGGCACGCTCGATGGCGACACCACCGCCACCGGCGCCGCGGTACCGCTGCCCGACAGCGAGACCGTCGTCGAACTCGAAGCCGCGGCATTGTGGGTGAACGTCAGCGTCCCCATTGGACTGCTGCCCGACTGCGTGGGCGTGAAGGTCACGAGCGCCGTGCAGGTGCTGCCGGAGGGCAGTGTCATGTTGGCGGAGCATGTCCCGCCCGTCAGGGTGTAGAGGCTGGGGCTGATGGCCAGGCCCGACAGCGTCACCGCCCCGCCGGCCACGGCGAACGTCACCGTGGCGGTGCTGCTACTCCCCACCTCGGTAGGTTGGAAGAACAGGTTGCTGGGCGAGACAGTGGCCGAGGAAACCGTGATCCCAGACAACGCCGGGTTGGTGAGGTAGGCGTTGATGTCCGAGAGATCCTGCGCTGACAGCGTCGGCTCAAGGAAGCCCATGCCGCCCTTGTTGGTCAGCAATGCGTTGTTGATGCGGGACTGTCCTCCCGGACCCGCCCCCTGGCTGATGTTCTGGATCCCCAGCGTGGCGTCCCCGCCGAGGTGACAACCGACGCAGTTGTTGCGGTAGGTTGCCTTGCCGCGCACCGCCTCACCGGTCGGCCAGGTGGCGGGGGCCGGATTGACCGCATGGGCGGCGGGAGTCGCCAGCAGGGTCATCAGCGACAGACACCCCACAGTGCGCCGTGGCAGGCCGAGAAACTTCGACTTCATTGTTGCGTACTCCATCATCACCAGTGTTTCGACCGGCCGCCCTGCCCTCAGGCCCCGGATCGCCAAGCCCGCAAGCGGACGCAAGACAACTTCCCCGCGAATTGTCGAGGACCCCCAGGACCCTCGGTACGCCCCCGCATGCTTCAGTTGTTACCAAGCGTTGGCATCTGCCAGAGAAATCACGGGGTTCGAGAAAAACTGCCGATCGGGCTCAAGACGCGTCGTTGCAAGTCGATACACATGACAGAGCATCGACCGACCGCGAGGCTCACCATGACCCCAGACGTACCCGCCTCTTCCGCTGTTCCCCCCCGCCGGCTCCTCGAGATCCCGCTGAGAGACCTGTCTGCCTGGACCCGCCACTTCCAGGATGCCGAGATTCCGGTCCAGGCCGAAACCGCCGAAGCCCTTGAGGGCCTGCGTGCCAACGAAGACGACGTCGACGCGAACCTGCTGGGCGACATGATCGCGGGCGACCCGCTGATGAGCCTGAAGGTGATGGCCCATGCTGCGCGCCATCGCTCCGCCCGCCTCGTCACCGAGCCCGAGACCGTCACCTCGGCCCTGGTGATGATGGGCATTGGCCCCTTCTTCCGTGCCTTCGGTCCGCAACCTGTGGTTGAAAGCTGGTTGGCCGGCCAGCCCGAGGCGCTGGCCGGGCTGCACGGTGTGTTGCGGCGCGCCTACCGCGCGGCCAACTTTGCCTTGGGTTTTGCCGTGCACCGCATGGACCATGACGCCGCCGTCATCTACCAGGCCGCGTTGCTGCACGACTTCGCCGAGATGCTGCTGTGGTGCCATGCGCCGTCCCTTGCCCTGAAAATCCAGTCGGCCCAACAGGCCGATCCCACCTTGCGCTCCAGCACTGTCCAGCGTGAAGTGCTGCACATCGAGCTGCCGGAACTGCAACAGTCTCTGATGAAAGCCTGGCGCCTGCCGGAACTGCTGATCCGCATCTCGGACGACAGCCATGCAGAACAGGCCAATGTGCGCAACGTCCTGCTGGCGATCCGCCTGGCCAGACACACGGCCCAGGGCTGGGACAACGCTGCGCTTCCTGACGACATCAGCGACATTGCCCAGCTGCTGAACCTGTCGGCCGGCGCCGCCCTGCAACTGGTGCGGGACATCGAGCCCCCGACCTGAACGCCGGGGCCGAGTTGCCAAGCCCGGTCAACTCTGGTGAACTGGGGCACCGACGCAAGGGAAGGAGACACCATGGACTTCACCCCCTGGGACAACCCGATGGGCACGGACGGCTTCGAATTCATCGAATACGCCGCCCCGGATCCCGCAGCCCTGGGCAAACTCTTCGAGACCCTGGGCTTCAAGGCCATTGCGCGGCACCGCGCCAAGCAAGTCACCCTTTACCGCCAAGGCGAGATCAATTTCATCATCAACGCCGAGCCGAACTCATTCGCCCAGCGGTTCGCTCGCCTGCATGGCCCGAGCGTCTGCGCCATGGCCTTCCGGGTGAATGACGCCCGCGCCGCCTACGCGCGCGCGCTGGAGCTCGGCGCCTGGGGTTTCGACCACCACACAGGCCCCATGGAACTCAACATCCCGGCGATCAAGGGCATTGGTGACTCGCTCATCTACTTCGTCGACCGCTGGCGGGGCAAGCGCAACGCCCCGCCCGAGGCGATCGGCAACATCAGCATTTACGACGTCGACTTCGAGCCCCTGCCGGCTGCTGCCCAACCCGACACCTGGAGCGGCCACGGCCTGACGGTCATCGACCACCTGACCCACAACGTGCACAGAGGCCGCATGAAAGAATGGGCCGACTTCTACGAGCGTTTTTTCAACTTCAAAGAGATCCGCTATTTCGACATCGAAGGCCGCCTGACGGGCCTCAAGAGCAAGGCCATGACCAGCCCCTGCGGAAAAATCCGCATCCCCATCAACGAAAGCTCTGACGACAAGAGCCAGATTGCGGAGTACCTGGACCTTTATCATGGTGAAGGCATCCAGCACATTGCCCTGGCCACACAGGACATCTATGCCACCGTGGCGGCCCTGAAGACGCGCGGCGTGGCTTTCCAAGACACCGTCGACACCTACTATGACCTGATCGATCAACGCTTGCCGGCCCATGGTGAGCCTCTCGACCGATTACGCCAACTGCGCATCCTGATCGATGGTGCCGCCCCCTCCCCCTCTGCCCGTGAATTGCTGCTACAGATCTTCACCACCACCCTGATCGGCCCGATCTTCTTTGAAATCATCCAGCGTAAAGGCGACCAGGGATTTGGCGAGGGCAATTTTCGCGCGCTGTTCGAAAGCATCGAGCTGGACCAGATCCGGCGCGGCGTTCTGACCGGCTCTCCTGCCCAGCACTGATCACCATCCCCATGAACACCCCCCACGACGGCATCAACCGCGGCAAGGCTCCTGTCACCTATGGCCAAGGAGAGCGACCGCCGCGCGGGGATTACGCCCAAGCACGCAGTGACTACACCTGTGAACAGCATTGGGAACGGCTGACTCCGGAGGAACATCAGCTGTACCAACGGCTTCACCACCGCCAGACACAACAACTCGAAGGGCTGGCCTGCCGTGACTTCATCGACGCCTTACCTCATCTGGGTGATGCTAGACAGATACCGCGTTTTGACGACCTGTCGGAGACGCTGTACAAGGCCACACGCTGGCAGGTTGTGGCCGTGCCGGGCCTCATCCCGGAAGAAGCATTCTTCGCCTTGCTCAGCGAACGCAGATTTCCCGTCACCCATTGGCTGCGCAAGCCAGAAGAATTCAACTACATCGTCGAACCCGACGTCTTCCATGATCTTTTCGGCCACGTACCTCTGCTTTTCAATCCGTGGTTCGCAGACTATATGCAGGCCTACGGAGAGGGTGGCTTGAAGGCGAGCAAGCTGGGCGCATGCGAGTTGCTGGCCCGGCTCTACTGGTACACCGTTGAATTTGGTCTCATCCAAACCCCCGAAGGTTTGCGCGCCTACGGTGCGGGCATTCTGTCCAGCGCTGGTGAACTGCCCTACAGTGTCCACGCGCCTGATCCCCAGCGGCGGCCCTTTGAGTTGGAACGGGTGATGCGCACCCGGTATGTCATCGACAGCTATCAAAAAACTTATTTTGTGATCAATAGCTTCGAATCACTTTTCGACGCTACGGCACCCGACTTTACGTCGGTCTACGCACGAGTTCAGCGACAACCCACCTTTGAAGCGAGCAGCAAAGACC
>CBINPE010000132.1:0-13754 GCA_966252435.1 uncultured Burkholderiales bacterium
AGCGGGCGCAGCCCGCGGGGGACATGAGCGGAACAGGGCTCCCCGCTCCAGCGCGTGCGCTCCACCGCTGCCGCTGCCGCTGCCGCTGCAACTGCAACTCCTCCGCTTCCATCCCTTCCAGAACGCTCAGGGCACATTCGGACTGCGCTCCTGCTCCAGGTGATAGAACGGCGGCCCCTCCCGCACGAAGCCCAGCTTGTGGTAGTGCGCGATGAACTCGGCCCCCGTAGGCGCCCCCGGGCCGGAAGGCCAGTTGCCGGGACTGGCGCGCGTCCACTCCGAGAAGACGCGCGGCGACTTGTCGAAGTCGGCCTTGCTCAGGTAGGCGACGTCGGGCCGCTGCGCCGGCCACCAGCCGCGGCCGTTCTGCAGCGTGCAGGCGAGGAAGTCGGTGTGCCACGGCAGGGCCATCTGGCGCGAGAAATGGCCGGCACGGATCGGCTTGTTGTCGCCGAGGTACTGCGACTTGGCCTTGGGGTCGATGCGAAACGGCGCGGCGAACAGCTTCTTGTTGCGGATCTGCCAGCTCACCTCGATGCCGGGCCCGAACGCCCCGCCCACGCAGTTCTCCAGCGCCGCCCGGTCCAGCCCGTGCGGCGAGACCACCGCCATCCACCCCGGCCGCGCCGGCGGGATCGGGCCGGAAGCCTTGAGGAAGTCGCCCGCCACCCAGCGCTTGAGCATGGCGTACTGCGTCTGCGTGACGGTGAGCCCGAAGCGCGGATGGGCGGTCTGGCCGAAGGCGTCGCCGTGCAGCAGCGGCATGTTGGCGCTGCCGCCAGCGCCGGCCACGCCCGGCACGTGCAACCGGTCGAACACGGCCTGGCGCGCCGGCTTCGACGCCGCCGACGGATCGCCCAGCTTGCTGTAGACCTTGAGGGTGTTGTGGAAGAAGGCCAGCGGCGCGAAGGTGAACACGGCCTCCTGGGCGCGGCGCAGGATCGGGAAGATGTCCTCGTCGAAGGAGGGCTTGTACTTCGTCAGCGTGGGCCCGCCGTTGGCCTTGAACTCCGCGTTGATGTCGCGCAGCGGCGCCAGCACGCTGGCGAAGATGCCTTCCTTCGGGGGCAGCGTCATCTCGCGCGCGGCCATGTCGTACAGCACGTCGTAGAGCGTGACCTGGTTGGTCAGCGTGGGCGCGAAGTCGGGCGGACCGCACAGCACCCAGGCCGGCTCCACCGTCACCACCTTGTTCTTGCCGCCGCGCTTGAGCGCCAGCGTGGCGCTCACCGGACCGTCGGAGACGTCGTCGAACCACTTGTCGTTGTTGAAGGGGTCGCTGCCCAGCGCCGTGCCGCCCTGGTTGTAGCCCAGCCCCTTGCCGCCGATCACCAGCAGCCGCCCGGCGTCGTCGGTGCGCAGCTCGCCCAGGTAGTCCAGCGTCGGCGAGGGCGCGGGGATCGGCCACAGCTCCTTGGCCGGGTTGCTGCTGTTGCCCTTGGAGAAGGTCACCGGCTTGGCGTTGCGCCCGGCGATGTGGCGCTCCAGCGGGTCGATCTCAAGCTTGCGGCGGTCGTTCTCGGTGTCGTTGCGCCGGGGCGCGGCCGGGCGCTCCAGGCCCGCCAGGTAGGAGAACTTGAAGAACGAGCCCTTGCGGTTGGCCAGGTGCACGGTCCAGACGATGCCCACGCAGTCCTTCTCGTCGAGGTTGACCTCGCGCGAAGGCACCATCGTGCCCTTGCCGTCGTCCACGTACTCCCAGATGCGGAAGCGCGCCGCCTGCGGCTTGATCAGCCCGCCGGACTTGAAGTCCGGCACCTTGGTGCCCACCTTGGCGTCGCCCGTGGGCCCGAGCCCGGGGAACTCTGGCCCGACGAAGAAGGTGTTGCGGTCGGCGTTGCCCACGCGGGCGATGCCGATCGCCGGGTGGATGCGGTAGATCGGGTCGGCCATGATGCGACGGCCCCGCTCACACCGGCACCCACTCGCCCTGGGCGTTCTTCTGCCACTCGGGCAGCGAGGCCTGGCTGCGCAGCTTGACCAGCGTGGTGGGCAGGCGCACGTCCCAGGGGTCGCCCTGCGGCACTTCCTTGCCCGGCGCCTTGTCGCGCTCGCGGATCTCCTCGATGATGCTGACGTACAGCGGGCTGGTGATGGGCGGCAGCTCGCCGCCGTTCCAGATCTGCGCAGTGTCCAGGAAGTGCGCCACCGCCGACTCGAAGCCCGGCCGCACCGACACCACCACCCGCGCCGCGCCCGCCTTCAGGAACTCCGCGAACAGCGGGTCCACGTCCTGCAGCAGCGAGCGGTTGACCCAGTTGCCCTTGCGCCCCCAGAAGTACGGGTAGAAGAAGAACATCATCTGCTCCCACTCGAAGGCCTGCTCGAAGAAGCGGATGTAGGCGCCTTCCACCGCGGCCTCGGGCAGGTCGGGCTGGGGGAAGCCCTGCGGACTGCTCGTGATCGCGCCGAAGGCGTCGTAATGCTGGTTGGTGAAGACCGAGATCGCCCCCTTCTTGAGCTCGGTGCGGATCAGCAGCTCGTTCTCCAGGGGGTTGCGGCCCTGCACCTGGCTGGCGGCCTGCACCTCGGCCGCGGCCAGCTTGTCCTCGTAGTCGCGCAGCAGCTTGAGGTAGCCCTGCAGGATCGCCTGGTGGGTCTTGAGCTTCCACTCGTCGAGCTTGCGCTGGGTGCGCTGGGTGTGGATCTCCACCGCCAGGGCAAAGACGTTGGTGCGGAAGGTCTTCAGCGTCACCGGGATGCTGCCCACCTCGTTGGCCATCGAGAAGCTCCAGCCCCAGTTGCTGTTGCGGTCGTAGCGGTGGCCGTTCTTGCCCACCACCACGTCGACCGCCGCGTCGTCCTCCCAGGTGGTGAAGGTGTGCACGGCGTAGCCGGAGATGGCCTGGTAGCCGTCGGCCAGCGGCACCTCCATCGACTTGGTGGTGGTGCCGCCCCCGTCCTTGGGCGCCTGCCCGTCCGCCACGCGCGAGACGGTGATGTAGGGCTGCGGCGGCGGCTCCACGCCCGAGACCTCGTAGCGCTTGACGTAGATCGCGTAGTTGGTCTCGGTGATGTCGCTGGGCGAAAGCGTGAAGGGGATGGGCTTGACCAGCTCGGCCCCGGCCTTGGGCTGGCCGCTGGCCGCGAACATCAGGAAGGCGGCGGGCTCGGGCAGCATCAGGTCGAACAGCAGCCGCTTGCCGTAGTTGAAGACCTGCGCCTCGTAGACCTTGTCGAGCCACTGGTACTGGCCGATCACGTGGTCGGCGCCCTGCTTGTTGTCCACGCCGTGGGTGTTCTTCTCCTCGAAGACTTCGATGGTCTTGAGGATGCGCTCCTCCCGGCGGCGCTCGGAGACCTTGCTGGAGGCGCGCTGGGTGACGTCCTTGCTGAAGCTCGTGGCCACCTTGCTGGACTCTTCCTTCGACTGGCTCATGGCGAAGTCGGTGGAGGCCTTGAACTCCACCACCGGGCCGTAGCTGCCCGACACCGACACGCCGATCTTCAGGCTCTGGTCCTGCTTGAGGGTCTGGCTGGCCTCGGTCTTGAGCTCGAAGCGCTCGGTGCTCTGCAGGTCGCGCTCCTCCTCCTTCTTGACCTCGGTCTCCACCGTGATCGTCTCCTCGGTGGTGCGCGCGCGGCGGTGCATGCGTTCTTTGTACTCGCCCTTGAGGATGTTCTCGACGTGGCCCAGCTCCATGGCCTCGTAGCGCTTGAGGAACTGGCGCACCACCAGCAGGTCGCCAATGCCGGCGGGCGCGATGTTGCCGTGCGTGTTGGGCACCGATGCCAGTCCCTTGGCCGGCGAGGACGTCAGCACCGAGCCCGGCACGATCAGGCTGCCCACGCGGGTCATCGCCATGGCCTTGGGGGCGTCCAGCTCGGCCAGCTGGGCCTCCACGTCGGCCAGCTCGACGAACAGGCGGTTCACGGCAAAGGACACGCTGGTGCGGGTCAGGTCGATCTGGCGCTCGGCCAGCACCTTCTTCTCGGCCTCGGGCAGCGTGGCCACCGCCTCGCGGCGCATCAGCAGGCTGGGCTGCGCACGCTCGGGCGGCGCCGGCAGGCTGACCGACAGGTCGGGACGCTCGCCTGCCTCGACCAGTTCCCCGCGGCCAGCGCTGGCCAGCGCACCGGGCACGATGGCCGGCGCCATGGCGATGCGCGGGTTGAGCCGGGGCCCGTCCTGCGCGGCCGGCGCCTCGTCGGCGATGGCCAGGTGGTCGGGAGAGAGGCTGGTAAGCACGTGGTAGGTGGCCATCAGGGCGTCGCGCTTGGCCGCCAGGGCGCTGCGGTCCGGGCCGCTCGGGGAAGGTGCGGGCGGAGGCGCGTCGGCAGAGGGACGCGCACGCAGCGGGAAGGGATCGGACGGCAGCGCCAGGGCGCGCGTGAAGGCGTCGGCCACGCCACCGTCCTGGGCCAGCGTGGGGTCTCCCTCGGCCACGCGCGACACCAGCTCGAGGGTGCGCAGCAGGCGGGTCGCATCGGCCAGGCTGACGGGCTCCTCCTCGGCCCGGATGAGCGCGGTGACCACCGTGTCGCCCAGCCGCATGCGGTCGGACTGCAGCCCTTCATCGTTGACGAGGTCGGCGGGCTGCGCGCCGAGGTGCTTCTTGATGGCCTTGCGCAAATCGTCGAGGGAGGCCTGGCGCAGCGGAGCCAGCTCAGCCGCCAGGGCCGCCAGACGGATGCCGAAGTTCAGCGCCTCGATGCGCGGCAGGGCCTGCGGTGAGGCGCTGAAGGCCTGGGCCGTGCGCAGCACCGCCGCGGCGCCACCCTGCGCGTGGGCGGCGCGCAGGCGGCCGAGGTAGTCGGGGTTCGGGCGCACGCCGACGGTCTGGTCCTTGGCCTTCTCGGCCGGCCTCGTCATGATGAATCGGAACAGTTCCTCCATGATGGTCTCCTCCGCTGGTTCTGGTGCATGAATGGATGAATGGGCAAGGGATGGATGGACAGGTGAATGGATGACAGCGCGGAACTCAGCTTAGGCAGCCCGGGCAGTGGCCCACAGTGCGGAATGCGCACCGTGGGTGTGACAAATTCACTTGCCCTGTGGCCGCCTGGCCGGGTCCGGCTCAGCGGCCGATGAGGGCCGTGAGCTGGTCCAGGGCCGCCTCGTGGCCGGTGAACAGGGAGGCCGGCGCGGCGGGGTCGAAGACCTGCAGCGCGACCTTGGGCGGCACGCCGCGGCCCTCGTACAGCACCCCGGCCGGGTCGAGGTAGCTTTCGTTGGAGAAGGTCACCATGAAGTTGCCAGGCAGCGACTTCACCAGCTTGTTGGACAGCGACCCGCTGGTGGGCTGGCCGATCTGGGTGACGTGGGGCAGCGTGCGCATCATCAGGGCCAGGGTGTCTCCCGCGCTCACGGTGCGGTCGGTGGTCAGCAGGTAGACCGGCTTGAGGTACTGGCGCGGCCCTTTGGGCTCGACGAACCAGGACTGCGGCAGCCGCCCCTGGGGCCGGTGCTGCTGCACGGTGAAGGCCGCGCGCCGGCTGTCGGCGAAGCGGCCCGCCACCTCGGCGCTGACCACGTCGTACCCGCCGTCGTTGACGGCGATGTCGACGATCAAGGCCCGGGTGTCCGCCAGCGCCGCGATGGCGCGGTCCATCTCGGCCCGCACCAGTTGCAGGTCGGCAGCGGTGTTGGCGCCCTCGGCAAAATCCGACAGGCGGGACAGCTCGATGTAGCCGATGTTGCCCGGCAGCCGGCCCCAGACCATGGCGCCATCCAGGACGCGCCCCGCGCTGCCGCCGCTCAGGCGCTTGCCCGTGGCCGCCTGCATGCCCTGCCGCCACTGCGCCTCGAAGGCGTCCAGCGAATCGACGGCAGACTGCTGCGCGAAGGCCTGGCGCAGCAGGCGCCGGGTGGGGGTGTCGGAGGCATCGACCCCGTCGACCGGCTGCGCCCCGGCGAAGCGGATCAGCGAGACGTGCTCGTCGTTGAAGCCCTGGATGGCCTGGGCCAGCACGCCCTGCAGCGCCTCATCGCTGCGCGCCGCAAGCGCCTGCGGCCGCAGCGCGGCATAGCGGGCGGGCCAGTCGATGTGCCTTTCATTGAAGAAGCCGTAGTCCAGGTCGAACATGTCCCACATCGTCTGGAACACGGTGGCGGGATCGGCCGGCGGGGCCTGGCGGCAGCTGGCGGGGATCTGCGGGATCCGCTCCAGGGTGAAGCCGGAGGGTGCGCCCGGCGTGGCGTAGAGGTCGACCTTCACCTGGTCGCGCGTCTTGACGCGGTGGTAGCTGTAGCCCTCCAGCAGCATGGAAGGCAGCACCTGCCGGTCCAGGTAGCACAGCGACTTCACTTCCTGGAACTGCTGGATTCCCGCGTCGCCCCACTCGATCAGCCGGCCTTCGCCCAGCACGCGCCAGGTGCCCTTGAGCTGCGGGTCCACCGCGCCCTGCTGGAGCACCGGTCCGCTGGACTCGGCGTGATCGTCATCCCCGCCGCCGCAGGCGGCCAAAGCCAGTGCAGCGACACCCAGGGCAAGGGCACCGCGCCAGCGCGGGGGACGGGAGATGGCACAGGGGAGGGAGCGTGTCGGTTGAGGTCTCGGCATGATGCGAAGGGTGTGGTTGAAGCGGGCCGGATTGTGAAAATTCCCCCGTTCACGTGCCAGTGCCGGAAGGCAGGCCCGCAGCCCATGACTTCCGGCACTGGCACGCGGCTGCCGTGCGTGCAAACTGCGCGCTCGATGAACTTCCCGCTCCGCCCCACCCCACGTCTTTTCCGGCAGCTGCTGCTGTGGGCGAGCCTCCTGATGGTCGGCAGCGGATGGGTCGACCTGCGGGACACGCTGTCGCAGATCCCGGCCAGTGCCTCGGCCCGCCTGCCCCTGCCGCGGCTCGGCACCTGGCTGGCCGGACGGCTCGAGACCGGGGGCTTGGCCACGGGTGAGGCCACGCAAGGCCTCTTCCTGCCGCTGTTCGCGCTCGCCAGCGTCGTCTTCGTGCTGCTGTTCTGGCTGCGCGCCCACGCCCCGGGGCCGCAGGCGGACCGCCTGGCCGCGGTGCGGCTGCTCCTCCAGATGGGCGTCGCCGTGCTGCTCGACCCCTGGATCGAGCCGGGCCTGATCTACCTCGTCGCCGCCGACCTGGCCTTCACACTGCCCTTGAGGCAGGCACTCGCCGGGCTGCTGGCGCAGATTGTCCTGAACGGTCTGTCCACCCTCTCACTGGTGCCCGGCGATGCGGTGAAGATCGTGTGCAACCTACCCACGCTGCCACCGCCGCCCCTGGCGTGGCTGCTGGCCATGAACGTGGTCGAGGGCAGCGCGTTCCAGGTGTTCAGCTTCTTCATCGGCTGCTTTGCCTGCGCGGAGATGCAGGGCCGGCGGCAGGCCCAGCAGCTGTACGAGGACCTGGTGCGCCTGCAGGACACGCTGGCCGAGACCGTCGGGGCCGCCGAGAGGAGCCGGATCACCCTGTCCGTGCAGGCGGTGATCCAGGGCCAGTTGAAGGCGCTGGACACGCAGATGGCCCTGGCCCTGGCACAGACCGGAGGACCGGGCTGGTCGTCCGTGCAGACGGCCCATGCCCTGACGCAAAGCCTGGGGGCGCAGGTGCAGGCCCTGGGCGCGGCGGCGCCGGCCATCGAGCTGCGCAGCGCCCTGGACACCCTGTGCCGTCAGATCCCCTCGCCCCGCATCGTCCTGGACCTCGGCGAGACGCTGGAGATCGCCTCATCCACCCTCGCCCATGCGATCTTCCGGATCATCCAGGAAGCCACCAGCAATGCCGTCCACCATGCGGCTGCCGGCGTGCTGCACATCGCGGTGTCCCAGTCCGCCGAGGCGATCGAGCTCCGCATTTCCGACGACGGCCGGGGCATGGCGGCGGCGGCCCGCCCGGGCAGCGGCCTGCGCGGCATGCGCGACCGCGTGGCGGAGCACGGCGGCCGGATGACCTTCTCGCACCCCGCGCAGGGCGGCTTCGGGCTGCACATCTGGCTGCCCTGCCCAGGAGCGTCGGCATGACGCCAGACGCCGCACGCTGGGTCCGCCAGGCCGCCCTGTGGGTCTTCCTGGCCATCGGGCTGAAAAAGTTCATCGGGCTCTGGCTGTACGGTGCGACCGCCCTGCCCTTCTCGCCCACCCTGCTGCTGCGGGGTCTGGCCAGCCTGGGCGGGGCATCGGCCGGTGCAGCGGACGCGCGGCTGGCCTGGGCCCTGGCCGCCTACCTCGTCGCCTTCGCGCTGTTCGCGGCAGCGGGCCTGCGTCGCTTCCAGGCGCCTCGGGGCCACCGGGCGGCGCTCACGGCCGCACAGATCGGGCTGGCCCTGCTGGTGGACGAGAAGCTGCTTGTGCTCGTCGCGGCGGAGTCCGCCCTGCTGCTGCCGCGCCGGCCGGCGCTGGCCTGGCTGGGCGCGCAGATGGGTTTGACGGCGGCACTGCACATCTTCCTGGCGTTGCAGGGGTCCGCGCCCCAGTTGCTGTGCGCGTTCAGCGGCCCCGAGCTGCCTGTGTTGTGGCCTCCGGCCCCCGCCTTCAGCGAAGCCGCGCAGGCGCTGGCGGCCACCCTGGGGCCCCAGGCCTTGGCCTTCGGCTTCGGTGCCCTCGGCGCGGCCGAGCAGCGCCGCCGGATGCAGCTGGCTGCGGCCCATGCGCAACTGCAGGCCACCCAGCAGCTGCTGGCCGCCACCGCCCGGGCCACGGAGCGGGCCCGGGTGGCGCGCGAGTTGCACGACACCATCGGGCACCACCTGATGGCCCTCAAGCTGCACCTCGACCTGGCCTTGCGCCGCGCCGGCCCTGGCGCGCCACTGCCCTCCGTGCAGGCCGCCCAGGCCTTGACCCAGGACCTGCTGGCCACGGTCCGCCACCGGGTCCGCCACGAGCAGCAGGGCGACGGCACCCCGACAGGAGAAACGCCATGATCCGCGTGGTGGTGGTCGATGACCAGACCCTGGTGCGCAGCGGCATCCGCGGCCTGCTCGAGCTGGACGGGTCGCTGCAGGTGGTGGGCGAGGCCGGCGACGGCGAGGCCGCGCTGGACCTCATCGCCGCCACCCGGCCCGACGTGGTGCTGCTCGACATCCGCATGCCGGGGCTGTCCGGCCTCGACGTGCTGAAGGCACTGCGGGCCCGTGGCACGCTGCCGCCCACCCTGCTGCTGACCACCTTCGACGACGACGAGGCCCTGCTGGCGGGCATGCGGGCCGGCGCCAAAGGCTTCCTGCTGAAGGACATCTCCCTCGAGCGCCTGCTCGACGCCATCCGCAACGTCGCGGCCGGGGCGACCTTGTTCCGGCCTGCCATCACCGAACGCGCCCTGCGCAACCTCCAGGAGGCGGCACCGCCCTTCCCCCGCCTGACGCTGCCCGATCCCCTGACGGCCCGCGAGACGGAGGTGCTGGCCCTGATGGCGGGAGGCTTCAACAACCGGGAGATCGCCGAGGCCCTGGACCTGAGCGAAGGCACCGCCAAGAACCACGTCTCCAGCATCCTGTCCAAGCTTGGGGTGCGGGACCGCACCCGCGCCGTGCTGCGCGGCCTGGAACTGGGCCTCATCTAAGCCGGCGCCTCAGGGCGCAGGGAGCCAGTACGCGCGCTCGGTCTGGGGGTTGAACTCGAAGGGGTGGCCGGGGGCGGCAAAGCGGGCCTGGCAGGCCGTGCCTTGCGACGGATCACGCCGGTAAGTCCCGTAGACCGTGCAGAACGAATCCCGCATCCAGGCCGCGCAAGGCGCCAGGCTTGGAGCGGGTTCACGCTCCTGTTGCTGGACGAACTCCCACGCCAGGCGCTGCAGGGAGGCGGCCTGCGCCGCGCTCACCTCCGCAGGCCGCCAGGCGCCCACCGGCGACTGCCGATACACCGTCGCGTAGCTCACCAGCGCCATGTAGTACATGCCCAATCGGGTCGGATGGACGTCGTCCTGCACCACGCGGTCGACGGTCTCGCGCACGCTGGCGCCACTGATCCCGTCGACCGTCCCCTGCGTGGCACGCTCGACGAGCTGGGCCAGCGCACGCCCGGCGCGCAAAGGCACGATGCGCTCGCTGCGGCCTTCGGCGGACAGTGACTGGTTGATGCGCGCGTCGATGCAACCCCAGGCCCGGGACGCCGCGCGCTCGTAGGCGATCCACTCGGCCGGCGCGCCCTTGTCCTGCAGGCCCAGCCACGACTCGTAGAAATAGGTGTTCACGCCGGGCCGGGCGGCGGCTGCGCGATCGTGGAACTGACGCGCATAGCGCACGGTGTCTTCCCACAACAGCGTGCCGACCAGGTCATTGCGCTCCGTCAGGATCAGCACGTCGTAGAGGCCCCCCACCGTGCGCGGCCGGGCCAGCTCGGCCAGCACGTCCATGTTCTGCCCTTCGCGGTTCTTGCCCTGGCGGTAGCCGCTCCAGTCGGAGGCCGCGGGATTGGCGCCGCGCGTGCGCAAGCGCAGCGGCGAGCCGATGATGTTCTGCTCGTTGTACTCGGAGTTGCCGCCCAGGCTGTTGGCGATGCGCACCAGGTCATCCGGCAAAGGGTTGTCGACCAGGCTGTGGCCGGAGATGAACAGCCGCGCCGAGCGCCGGGGGGCGGGCAGGTCGGCGGCTGGGGCGGCACCGCTGGGCGGCGGACTGCCCCCATCCACACCTTCTCCGTCGGTACCCGCACCCGCACCCGCGTCCCCGCCACCGCCGCCGCAGGCCGCGAGCAGGGCCAGCAGCGCGGCCTCGACAAGGAGGACGGCCCACCATGGCCGCAAGCTGCGCAACAGGTGCGGGAAAGAGGAGGCGTGATAAGGCTTCATGGCAGGCGGCGACGGGTGAAAAGGAAGCGTAGGCCTGCGCCCCTCTCACCCCTGTCAGCGGGGCCTGCGATGCGGTGAAGTCCGCCTCCTACACCTGTGGACGGGCTGGGAGCCGCACCCATGCAGACAACGTCCAGACCCACCAGAACCTCGACGCCTCCTGAGACGCCCTCCCCTTCTGCTCCTCTGCCCACCCCACGGACAGATGGGGTTGGACACCGTTTTGCGATGCAAGCCCGACCGGGCATGGCATGCAGGGCCAGTAGACTGGCGGGCTGCGCCCAAGCTCCGGTTGGGTTCGCGCGACACGCACTGTGATGCCGCGCGGCACCCTGGCCTTGTCACACGATGAAGAAGAAAGCACGCTCCATGAACGAATCCGAGCAACCGCGCCCACAGGGCGCAGACGGCACAGGCGGCTCGCCTGTTTTCTGGACCCTGGCCTGTGCGGCCCTGCTCTCGCTGAGCGCCTGCGGCGGTGGAGGCGGTGGCGACAGCACGGCAGCCTCCACGGGCAGCCCGCCGGCCGGCGGTGGCGGCACCAACCCCGTGCCTGGGGCCCCGGGCCCCCAGGCCACCATGACCGCCACCGTGGCGGGCAAGACCCCCTGGAACGTCAGCACCAGCGCTCGCTTCTCCCTGCAGCAGACATCGGGCGCGGCCGTCTCTGGCGCACTCAGCTGCACCAGCCAGGCCCCGCAGGCCCTCGAGGTGGCGCCGGATTGCAGCCGCGTCAAGGGTTTGCGCCTGGGCAGCTATGCCGTCACGGTGTCGGGCGGCGGCATCAGCGCGGCAGCCCTGGTGAAGGTGACCCCGCCTCCCCAGCCGCTGGCCACCTACAACACCAGCACGATCGGCCCGGGCACCCTGGCCTTGACCTCGGATGGGCGCCTGCTGGCCTGGGGCGGCTACATGAACCGGCCTGACCGGCCCCTGATCAACGACTATGGCCTGTCCCTGCCCCTGCAGGTGGCCAAGCTGCGCAGCGGTGGCTACCTGACGGGCCTGGTGGCGGCCGCCCACGGCGCCGATGTCACCCTGGCGCTGTCCGAAGATGGGCAGGTGCACTCCTGGGGCCTGGGCATTACGCTGGGGCGTTCCTACACGCCCACGTCCTTCTCCAGCGCTGGCGAACTCTACCCCGGCCTGGTCGGTGACGCGGCAGGTCCGCTGCAGAACATCGTGGCCGTCTCGACAGCCGCCAACGGCGCCCTGGCCCTCACGCAGGACGGCACGGTGTACGCCTGGGGGCCTTTCTCGACGTCCGCCTTCCCCATACCGGACAACAAGGTTCCCCAGCTGCTGTCGCTGCCGGCCAAGGCCGTGGCCGTGGCCTCGGGCCAGAACTGGGCCGCCATCCTGCTGGCCAATGGCCGCGTGATGAGCCTGCGCTCAGGCCCCGGTAGCGAGGCACCGTTCAATTCCACGGGACGCCCCGTGGTTCCAGGCGCGGTGGGGCTGAACGTCGGCTACGTGATCGACAACCGGACCGGCCAGCCGCTGGAGGGCATCGTCCAGGTGGCCGCCGGCGGCCCACACGGCCTGGCCCTCACCCGCGAGGGATCGGTGCTGGCCTGGGGGCAGAACAATCTGTGCCAGCTGGGCCAGGGCAATTCCGCCGCCACACCGCTCGCGGCCTTGCCGGTGCTGGGTCCGAACGGCACGGGCACGCTGGGCGGCATCGTCATGGTGGCAGGGGGTGGCAACCACAGCTTGGCCCTGGACAGCAGCGGACGCATCTACAGCTGGGGTCTCGGTGCCCAGGGGCAGCTGGGTGATGGCCCCAGCCAGCCGAGGTCGATGAGCGCCTCGCGGACCTGCATTCCGGAGCTGGTGCTGGATGCCGCGGGCACCGCCCCGCTGGTGGGGGTGCGGGCCATCTACGGCACCACCTCCAATTCCATCGCGCTGATGCCGGACGGCCGCGTCCTGATCTGGGGCCTGCGCAGCACCAACGACCTGGGGCAAGGCCCGGGGGCCACGGTCCCGCTGTACCAGGGCCTGCCGCTGACCGTGCTGAACGAAGCAGGCTCGGGCCCCCTGCTGATGACGCCGATGGCCTACTGGCCCGACCTGTGGCAGCGCGGGTTGGGTGTGAGCCCCTGAGGCAGGAGGCGTGCCGAAGTTGGCTTCGGCACGCCCCGTGGTGGCCGTGCGAGAAGGCTGGGACTACAAGTCGTCCACGCCCGCAACGGACTTCCGCAATTCGATCGTCAGCTTGGTGTCGAAGGGCAGGTATTTGTTCTTGCCGATGTTGAAGTCGATGTTCATCGACGGCGTGACCTGGCGGCTGCCGGTGAGGTTGAAGCGCGCTCCCGGCACGACATCGATGGAGACCGGTACCCCACCGATCCGCACGGTCGGCAGGAGGGTGTTGTAGGGCGACTCCTTCCTGAGCGTTTCAAGGTTCATCCGCTCGTACTTGAAGTTCTTCTCGAGCAGGAAGTCCTGCGTCAGGCCCTCCTCGTCCCACCGGTGGCTGACGCGGTAGATGGCACCGACCCCCATCTGGGTGGTCTTGTACTTGACGCCGATGCGGTCGGTGCCGACCAAGGTCTTCACCTCGTCACCGCTGGGCAGCTTGACGCCGGCTGAAACACGCAGGACGTCCATCTGCGTCATCCCCACCGCGAACGACAGCGCGGGGTCGACGACGTTTTCCTTGAAGTCCTTGCCGAGCGTCCCCCTGGCATAGGAATCGATCGTCCGTGCCCCGACGCGGCCCAGTGCCAACCCCGCATCGATGAGGTCATAGCCCAGCTCGCTGGCTGCGTAGGTGACTGCGGCCAGTCCTGTCATGACGCCTCCACCGCCGCCCACGCCGACTTCCTCCAGGTCGGCGCGAGCCCGCTCCTTGTACGCCGCCCAGTTCTGCAGCACGAAGGTGTCGTAGTTGCCCGTCAGGGTTGGGCGCGGGGGCTGGGGAGAGGCTGGCCCCATGGCGGCGGGTTCGGTGCCACCTGGCTGTTGCTGCTGCGCCGCCCGGGCTGCAGCGGCAGCAGCGGCCGCGTCGGCACGGGCCTTCGCATCCGCGGCGATGAAGGCGCCGCCCTGGTGCAGGTCCGCGTCGC
>CBINPE010000133.1:0-13583 GCA_966252435.1 uncultured Burkholderiales bacterium
CCCACGTCGAGCCCGACCAGACCCGCTACATGGCCGGCTGGAACACGGGCATCCGGCGCTACTGCACAGCCCAGACCGCCTACGACGAAGGCGTCAACGGGAATGAATTCCGGGTCCACCTGTGCCGGCCCGGGGACGACGCCAGGCTGCTGATGGCCAATTGGCGCCAGGGTGCGCAGATCCATGCCTGGACCTTGCAGATCAACGCCGTCCAATCCGAGATCTGGAACCTCGAGCGCGAACTCGACCACAAGAAGATGTGCCGGGTGGAGGGCGGCGACGCCCGCCAGCAGCGGCGCGCGAGCATGGAGTGCGGCGCCAACCATCGACTCGGCATGACCCTGAGGCTCGACCAGCTCCGCCAGGAGATGACGCAGCTGCACCTGCAGCGGGCCGAGTTGCAGTCTCGCCCCCTGATGCAGAGCCCGGTCCCCTGAACGGGGGCCGCCTCGCAGGGGAACGGCACTTGCCGGGCAGGAGGTTCTTCACGCGACCACGGAGCCTTCCATGCCTGAACTCCAACCCGCCGCCGAGCTGGCCGCCCAGGTCAGCCGCCCCTATCCCAACGACAGCGCCGCCTACCGGCAGGCGCGCACGGCCCTGCTGGCCGAGGAGATCGAACTCCGGCGCCACATCGAGCGCGTTGCGGCGCAGCGTCGCGCCTTGCCCGACGGCGGCGAGGCGCCGGACCACCGCTTCACCGACGAGGAGGGCCGCACCGTGGGCCTGGGCGAGCTGTTCGGCGAACACGACACGCTCGTCACCTACTTCTGGATGTTCGGTCCGCAGCGTGCGCGGCCCTGCCCGATGTGCACCGCCTTTCTGGGGGCGCTCGACATCCCGGTTCGCGACCTCACCCAGCGCGTGGCCTTCGCCGTGATCGGACGCTCGCCGGTGGCACGGCAGCTGGCCTTCGCCCGCGAGCGCGGCTGGCGCAACCTGAAGTTCTACGCCACGGTGGATGACGGCTTCGCCCGTGACTACCGCGGGCTCGCCCCGGACGGCAGCGAGTGGCCGGCCCTGGACGTCTGGGTCCGGCGCGGCGGGCGGGTTCTGCACTTCTGGGGCTCGGAGCTCGGCGGCACTGAGGACCCGGGCCAGGACGCACGCGGCGCGCCCGACCCCACGCCCCTGTGGAACATCCTTGACCTGACGCCCGGCGGGCGCGGCACGGACTGGTACCCCAAGCTGTCGTACTGAGCCGGGGGAGGGGCCTTCCCCGGCCTCACCCCGCGTCGCGCTGGGCGGCGGCCATCTCCAGCGATCGCTTGCGCTCGGCATGGGCGATCAGGTAGCTGCCGATCGCTACGCCCAGGCCCACCACCAGCACGGTGACGGTGGCCACGGCGTTCACGGTCGGGTTGAGCCCCAGGCGGGCCCGGGAGAAGATCACCAGCGGCATGGTGGTGGCGCCCGGGCCCGACAGGAAGGCCGACAGCACCACGTCGTCGAGCGACAGGGTGAAGGTGAGCAGCCAGGCCGACAGCAGCGACTGCCCGATCATCGGCAGGGTCACCAGGTAGAACACCTGCCAGGGCCGCGCGCCCAGGTCCATCGCCGCCTCCTCGAGTTGCTGCGGCAGGGCCTTCAGGCGGGCCTGGACCACCACCGTGGCGTAGGCCATGCCGAGCAGCACGTGGCCGAGCCAGATGGTGGCCCAGCCCCGCTCGGGGAAGCCCAGGGCGCGCTGGCAGGCCACCAGCATCAGCAGCAGCGACAGCCCGATGATCACCTCGGGCATCACCAGGGGCGCGTTGACCATGCCGCTGAACAGCGTGCGCCCGGCGAAGCGCTTGTACTTGACCAGCGAGAACGCGGCCAGCGTGCCCAGCACCACCGACATCGTGGCCGTGCACAGGGCGATCTTGAAGGACAGCGCCAGCGCTTCGAGGATCTCCTTGTCGTTGGCCAGGGTCTGGTACCACTTCAACGTGAAGCCGCGCCACTCGTTGGGCAGCGGCGAATCGTTGAAGGAGAAGATCACCAGGGCTGCGATCGGCAGGTACAGGAAGAGGTAGCCGAGTGACAGCCAGCCGCGGCCGAACCAGCGGTTGAAGCGCGGGCCGAACACCGCGCTGAAGGGCCGACGCGATGCCGGCGCGGTGCCGGGGCGGTTCGTCGTGACGGGTGTGCTCATGCGCGGCCCTCCCCGGCCTCGGCCTGGTATTTGTTGAACAGGGCCAGCGGCACGATGATCAGCAGGATCATCAGCACCGCCAGGGTGGAGGCGAGCGGCCAGTCGTTGTTGCTGAAGAACTCGTCCCACAGCACGCGCCCGATCATCAGGGTCTCGGGGCCGCCGAGCAGCTCGGGGATCACGTACTCGCCCACGCAGGGGATGAACACCAGCATGGCGCCCGCGGTGATGCCCGCCCACGACAGCGGCACGGTGATCTTCCAGAACGCCACCCAGGGCGTGGCGCCCAGGTCGGCGGCGGCCTCGAGCAGGCGCAGGTCCATCTTGGACAGCGTCGCGTACAGCGGCAGCACCATGAAGGGCAGGTAGGTGTAGGTCATGCCCAGCACCAGGGAGAAGGGCGTGTTGAGCAGCTGGCCCTCGGAGGCAATCAGCCCGAGCGCGGCCAGCGCCTGGTCGAGGTGCAGCGTGGTGAGCGCGTCGTAGGCCCAGCCCCCCTCGGACAGCAGCGCCTTCCAGGCATACACGCGCAGCAGGAAGGAGGTCCAGAACGGCAGCATCACCAGCATCAGCAGGGCCGGCTGCACCCCGCGCCGCGCCCGCGCCATGAAGTAGGCGAACGGATAGCCGATCAGCAGGCAGAAGAAGGTGGTGCAGGCGGCGTACTTGATGCTCGACAGGTAGGTGTCGAAGTACAGCGCGTCGTGCGCCACCGCCAGGTAGTTGCCGAACTTCACCGAGAGCGTGAGCAGGCCGTCCTCCGAGACCTGCACCAGGTCCTTGATGGCGATGCCGTCGCTCTCGGAGACGCTGATCTTCAGCACCATCAGGAAGGGCAGCAGGAAGAAGATCCACAGCCACAGGGTGGGCGCGCCAATCACGGCATGGCGACCGCTCAGCCTGCGGCGGGGGCGCGAGGCGGCCGGGACAGGTGTCTCGGCCAGGACAGGGGTGTGCATCGTCGTCATGGCGGGCCTTCCTCAGGCGGTCAGGACCACGGGGGCGGTGGCGGACCAGTGGGCCCAGGCCTGCTCGCCGGGTTGCAGGGGCTGCGCCAGGTGGCGCTCGGTGTTGCTGGCGCTGATCTTGAGCAGCTGGCCGCTGGGCAGGGCCAGGTGGTAGACGGTGAAGCTGCCGAAGTAGGCCAGGTCTTTCAGGACGCCGCGCACCTGGTTGTGGCCGGGGGGCTGCCCGTCGGGGGCGTCGCGGCTGATGCGGATCTTCTCGGGCCGCAGCGCCACCGTCACCGGCATGCCCTGGGTGCCGGTGATGCCGTGCCCGATGTAGTGCGCGCAGTCGGCGCACTCGACCACCACGTGGTCGGGCTCGTCCACGCTGAGCCGGCCTTCCAGCAGGTTGACGTTGCCGATGAAGTCGGCCACGAAGCGGCTGTTCGGGGTCTCGTAGATCTCGCCCGGCGGGCCCACTTGCAGCAGGCGGCCCTCGCTCATGATGCCGATGCGGTCGGCCATGGTCATGGCCTCCTCCTGGTCGTGGGTGACCATCACGCAGGTCACGCCCACGTCGTGCAGGATGTTGACCAGCTCCATCTGGGTTTGCTCGCGCAGCTTCTTGTCGAGCGCGCCCAGCGGCTCGTCGAGCAGCAGCAGCTGCGGCTTCTTGGCCAGGCTGCGCGCCAGCGCCACGCGCTGCTGCTGGCCGCCCGAGAGCTGGTGCGGCTTGCGCTTGGCGTAGGCGCTGAGCTGCACCAGCTTCAGCATCGCCTCGACCTGGGCGCTCACCTGGTCGGCCGGCATGTTGCTGCGGCGCAGGCCGAAGGCCACGTTGTCCCACACGCTCAGGTGCGGGAACAGGGCATAGGACTGGAACATCATGTTCAGCGGCCGCTCGTAGGGTGGCAGGCTGACGAGGTCGCGGCCATCCAGGATGATGCGGCCGGACGTGGGCGTCTCGAAGCCGGCCAGCATGCGCAGCAGCGTGGTCTTGCCGCAACCCGAGGAGCCCAGCAGGGCGAAGATCTCACCCTGGGCGATCGACAGGTTGACCTGGTTCACGGCGGGCTGGGGGGCGTCGCCGAAGCGCTTCACCAGGTCGCACAGTTGCAGGAAATCGGCGTTGGGCGTCGTGGGGCTGGCGCTCGCGCGGGTCATGATGGGGTCTTCCTTCGGTTCAGGCAGAAAACGGGACAAGGCGCGATTTTGCCCTGGCCCGGTACTCGTTTGCGGGCCGCGGCCTCCTCCCCCTTTCCCCAGGGGCCACCGCGAGCGCTCTTCTACAGATCGGACTTGAAGGCCAGGTATGTGCGCTGGATCAGCCGCCGGCTGTCATTGTTGACGGGCGCCGGCATGACCATCTTCTGCAGCTCGCTGTCGGCCAGGAAGACGGTCGGATTGTTGACCACCTCGGGGCGGATGAAGGGGCGCGAGGCCTGGTTGGGGTTGGCATAGAAGACCTTGTTGGTGAGGCTGGCGTGCACCTCGGGCCGCAGGATGTAGTTGATGAACTTGTGGGCGTTGAGCGGGTGCTCGGCGTCGGCCGGGATCACCATCACGTCGAAGAACAGCAGCCCGCCGGTGCGCGGCAGCAGCGCCTCGATGTGCTGGCCGGTGCGGCCCTGGATGGCCCGCTGGCGGGCGATGTTGATGTCGCCCGACCAGCCCATCGCCGCGCACACCGAGCCGCTGGCCAGGTCGTTGATGTACCCCGAGGAGCTGAACACGCTGATGTAGGGCCGCACGGACTTGAGCAGCGCGGTGGCCTGGGCGTAGTCGCCGGGCAGGTTGGTGTGCGGGCTCTTGCCCAGGTAGTGCAGGGCCACCGGCACCACCTCGCTGCCGGCGTCCAGGAACGAGACACCGCAGGACTTGAGCCGGGAGACGTACTCGGGCTTGAAGAGCAGGTCCCAGGCGTTGTCGGGCATGGGCAGGCCGCCCAGGGCGGCCTTGACCTTCTCGGTGTTGATGCCCACCGTCGTGAAGCCCCACAGCCAGTTCACCATGTACTGGTTGCCAGGGTCGAGCTGGGCGAGCTGCGCCTGCACAGCCGGGTCGAGGTTCTTCAGGTTGGGCAGCAGCGACTTGTCGAGCGGGCGCAGCAGGCCGCCATCGGCCTGCAGCTTGGCCCAGGCGGAGGAGGGCACCACGATGTCATAGCCCGTCTTGCCCGCCACCATCTTGGCGTGCACCAGCTCGTCGTTGGTGAAGTTGTCGTAGCGCACCTTGATCCCGGTCTCCTTCTCGAAGTTGGCCAGGGTGTCGTCGGCGATGTAGTCGGACCAGTTGTAGATGCGCAGGACCTTGTCTTCCTCGGCGGAGGCCGGCACGGCGAAGGCCGCGGCGAGGAGGCAGCAACTCCACCACAGCAACAGCGGGAAGCGCGGGGTCTTCATGGCTTGGCGTCGGGGGTTGGTGGCGCTTTGTTCAGGGTTGGTAGGTGCTGCCGGGAGCGCCGCCCTCCCCAACCCTCCCCCAGCAGGGGAGGGAGTTTGCGCGCCTTCCCCCGCTGGGGGAGGTTGGGATGGGGGCACTCCCGGTGGGTTCACCACCAGGGCATTTACACCCAGCCGCGCTGCTTGACCTCGGCCAGGGTCAAATCCAGGCATTTTTCGATCAAGTCCACCATTTCGTCAATCTGAGCCACGGTCATGACCAGGGGCGGGGCGATGATCATGCGGTCGCCCACGGCCCGCATCACAAGGCCCTGGGCGAAGCAGTGGGCGCGGCACACCATGCCGACCTCCAGCTGGCTGTCGAAGCGCGCCAGCGGTGACTTGGCGCGCACCAGCTGCAGCGCGCCCATGAGGCCGCAGGTCTGGGCCTCGCCGACCAGGGGGTGGGTGGTCAGGGCCCGGTAGCGCTGCGCCAGGTGCGGCCCGGTCTGCTCGCGCACGCGCTCGACCAATCCCAGCTCCTGGATGAGGCGGATGTTGGCCAGCGCCACCGCGCAGGCCACCGGGTGGCCGCTGTAGGTGTAGCCGTGCGCGAACTCGCCGCCCTGGTGGATCATGACCTGGGCCACGCGGTCGCCCACCAGCACGCCACCCAGCGGCACGTAGCCGGAGGTCACGCCCTTGGCGAAGGTGATCAGGTCGGGCTCAAAGCCCCAGGTCTGGCAGCCCCACCACTGGCCGGTGCGGCCGAAGCCGCAAATGACCTCGTCGGCGACGAGCAGGATGCCGTGCCGGCGGCAGATGCGCTGGATCTCGGGCCAGTAGCTGGCCGGCGGCACGATCACGCCGCCGGCGCCCTGCACCGGCTCGCCGATGAAGGCGGCCACCTTGTCGGGCCCGATCTCGCGGATCTTGTCCTCCAGCCAGCCGGCCGCGCGCAGGCCGAAGTCCTCCGCGCTCTCGTTGGGGCGGGCCAGCTCGAAGGCGAAGGGCTGCTCGATGTGCTGGATGCCGGGGATTGGCAGCCCGCCCTGCGCGTGCATGCCCGCCATGCCGCCGAGCGAAGCCGCCGCCATGGTCGAGCCGTGGTAGCCGTTGCGGCGGCTGATGATGACCTGGCGCTGGGGCTGCCCCTGCAGGTCCCAGAAGCGCCGCACCATGCGCACGATGGTGTCGTTGCCCTCCGAGCCCGAGCCGGTGAAGAACACGTGCTCGAACCCTGGGGGGGCCAGCCGGGCCAGCAGCTCGGCCAGCTCGATGGCGGTGGGGGTGCTGGTCTGGAAGAAGCTGTTGTAGAAGGCCAGCTGCTGCATCTGCCGGGTGGCGGCCTCGATCAGGCTGGGCTGCCCGTAGCCCACGTTGACGCACCACAGGCCCGACATGGCGTCCAGGATCTTGTGGCCGTCGCTGTCCCAGACGTAGATGTTGTCGCCGCGCACGATCACGCGCGAGCCCTTGGCCGCCAGGGCCTTGAAGTCGGTGAAAGGGTGCAGGTAGTGGGCGGCGTCGGCCTGCTGCCATTCGGCGGTGCTGCGGGGCGGGGTGGTCATGGCGGTCCTGGTCTCGTCGTCCGGCGGGAGGGTTCAGACGTGCAGCAACAGGTGCTCGCGCTCCCAGGGCGAGATCACCTTCATGAATTCGTCGTGCTCGGTCTCCTTGATCTCGGAGTAGACCGTGATGAAGGACTTGCCGAGGATGTCGTGCAGTTCCGTCTCGTCGGCCAGGCGGCCCAGGGCGTCGCTGAGCGAGCGCGGGAGCTGGTACTCGGACAGGTAGGCGTCGCCCTTGCACTCCGCGCTGGGCTCGATCTTGTTCTTCATGCCCAGGTAGCCGCAGGCCAGGGTGGCGGCCAGGGCGACGTAGGGGTTGGCGTCAGCGCCGATCACGCGGTTCTCGATGCGCCGCGCCGCCGGCGTGGCCACCGGCGAGCGGATGCCCACGGTGCGGTTGTCGGTGCCCCACTGGATGTTGATCGGCGCGGCGGTGGAGCGGGCCAGCCGGCGGTAGGAGTTGACGTAGGGGGCGAACAGCGCCATCGCCGCCGGGATGTAGCGCTGCAGGCCGCCGATGTACCAGTAGAAGGCCTGGCTGGGCGAGCCATCCTCGTTGCTGAAGATGTTGCGTCCGCTGGCCTTGTCGACCACGCTCTGGTGCACGTGCATGGCGCTGCCCGGCTCGTGCGCCATCGGCTTGGCCATGAAGGTGGCGTACATCTCGTGGCGCAGCGCCGCCTCGCGGATGGTGCGCTTGAAGAAGAACACCTCGTCGGCCAAGCCCAGTGGGTGGTCGTGGAAGAAGTTGATCTCCATCTGCCCGGCGCCGACCTCGTGGATCAGCGTGTCGACATTGAGCTGCATTTTCTGGCAGTACTCGTAGATGTCCTCGAACAGCGGGTCGAACTCGTTGACGGCGTCGATCGAGTAGGCCTGGCGCGAGGTCTCGGCGCGGCCGCTGCGGCCCTTCGGCGGGCGCAGCGGGGTGTTGGAGTCGGCGTTGCGCTCGATCAGGTAGAACTCCAGCTCGGGGGCCACCACCGGCGACCAGCCTTCCGCGGCGAACAGGTCGCAGACGTGGCGCAGCACCGAGCGCGGGGCGTAGGGGATGAGGTTGCCGTGGCGGTCGAAGCAGTCGTGGATGACCTGGGCGGTGGGGTCGACGGCCCAGGGCACGATGCGCACGGTGGCGGGGTCGGGCCGCAGGTGCATGTCGCGGTCGGTGGCATGGATGACGTCGTAGTAGGGGCCCGTGGTGGGGAACTCGCCCGTCACGCCGATGGCCACGATGGCCTCGGGCAACCGCATGCCACGGTCCTCGGTGAATTTCTCACGCGGCAGGATCTTGCCGCGGGCCACGCCGGTGAGGTCGGGCACGAGGCACTCGACCTCGGTGACGTTGCGGGCGTTGAACCAGTTCTCGAGATCGCTGAAGTTGAAGTGATTGCTGCTGTCAACCATGAGGCCACCTGGTGATGGATGAGTCAAGCGAGGGAGGAGGAGACGAAGGCTGGGGGCGTGGCCTCCTGGGGCGCGGCTGTCTTGCTGCGGCGGTAGTCACGGCAGGCCTGGCCGAAGGCCTCGAACAGGGCCACCGACACCGGGTTGCTGCGCGCCAGCCACTCGGGATGCCATTGCACGCACAGGTTGAAGCCGCGTGCCTGGGGCCACGAGAAGGCCTCGACCAGGCCCTCCGGGCTGGTGGCCTCCACGCGCAAGCCCGGGGCCAGACGGTCGATGCCCTGGCCATGCAGCGAGTTGACCTGGATCTCGACCCGGTCGGGCAGGCAATGCGCCAGCAGGCCGCCGGGGGCGACGAACACGGGGTGAACGGGGCCGTACTGCTCGGCCAGCGGCAGGTGGTCGCGGCCGCGGTGGTCGGTGTAGCCCTCCACCTCGTGCACCGCCTGGTGCAGGCTGCCGCCGAGCGCGACGTTGACCTCCTGGAAGCCGCGGCAGATGCCGAACAGCGGGATGCCGCGGCGCAGCACCTCGGGGATCAGGGTGAGGGTGAGGGCGTCGCGCTGGGGGTCGAGCGGCAGGCTGGGGTCACGCACTTCCTGGTTGAAGTGGCTGGGATGGACGTTGGAGGGCGAACCGGGCAGCAGCACGCCGTCGGCCAGGCTCAGCAGGTGCTTCAGTTCGTCGGGGTCGCGCTGGCCGGCGGGCATGACCAGCGGGATGCCGCCGGCGAGGCGTGCGGCGACGAGGTACTTGTCGCCGGCGATGTGGAAGGGGTGGCCGCCCAGGTCACGGGCGCAGGCGGGCACCAGGATCCAGGGCGGAGAAGGCTCTGAGGCAGCGGGGGTAAGGTCGGGGGCCATGATGGTGCGCAGCATGTTCCGAAGGGACGCTGCCAGTCTATGCGGTTCCGGGGCGTCGTGGCATGCCGCTGCGGGGCGGGCGCCACACCGTTGGGCCCGCAAGCGAGGTTTTGCGCGGTGCAGCAAAGACTGGATGCAACCACTTGCCTCTTGTTTGCCTGTCTGTCGTACCTGTTCGCCCTGAGCTTGTCGAAGGGTGCGCATCCAGCAAGCGTTGCTTCTCTGATTGCAACCCCACCACTCCCCGTTCGGGCTGAGGTATCGAAGCCTGCGCCGTCAGTGAGCATGCTTGGGCTCGGAATGGGGGGGAAGTTCGTGACAGTTGATTCATGCCCACATGTCGGGATTGCGCCCGACAGCGCACCTACTTTCTTTGCTTCGCCAAAGAAAGTAGGCAAAGAAAGGCGACCCCGGAGGCGAAGCCCCTTGGCTGCGCCAAGGGGTGCGCTCCTCACCTTCGCCTACGGGGAAGACGTCACGGCTCGCTTCGCATCGTCCTAATGGGCGGGCTTCGCCTTCGCTCACCCATGACCTCAATGTTCATCACCCCAGCGCGTGCGAAATGATCTCCCGCACGTCGCTCGACAGCGTCGGTTTGGCCGCCACCCGCTGCAGGGCCTGCTGGGCCGCCTCGCGGTAGGGCGGGGCGAGCTGGGTCCAGCGGTCCATCACGCGGGCAATGCGCGCGGCCAGCTGCGGGTTGGCCGCGTCCAGCTCGAGCACGCGGTCGGCCCAGAACACGTAGCCGGCGGCATCCCGGCGGTGGAAGGCCGCCGGGTTGTTCATGCACAGCGCCGCGATCAGGCTGCGCGCGCGGTTCGGGTTCTTGAGCGTGAAATCGGGGTGAGAGAGCAGGGCCTTGGCCCGCGCGAAGACCTTGCCGTCCTTCTCGGGCGCGGTGGCCTGCAGGGCGAACCACTTGTCGATGACGAGCGGCTCGTTCGCGAACAGGCTGTGGAAGCGCTCGAGGGCGTTGTCGGCCAGGGGCGAGTGGCAGCCCAGCAGGGCCTGGATGGCGCCCAGCCGGTCGGTCATGTTGCGCGCATCCTTGAAGCGCTGCAGCGCCCGCCCAGGCCACACCGCGTCGCCGCGCACTGTAGCGTCCAGGCACAGCATCGACAATGCCAGGTTGGCCAGCGCACGCTGGCCGGCGGAGACGGGGTCGGGCCGGTAGGCGCCTTGTGGCTGGTTGGCCTCGAAGGCCTGCTCCCACTCGGCACGCAGGGCCTGCGCCAGCTGCAGGCGCAACGCCTCGCGGGCGGTGTGGATGTGCTGCGGGTCGACCACGTCCAGCTGCTCGGCCACGTAGATCTCGCTCGGCGGGGTCAGCACCAGTTCCTTGAAGGCGGCGTCCAGGCCGGGGTGCGTCAGCACGCCGCGCATCGCCTCGATGAAGGCACTGTCCAGGGTGAGCTGGCCGTCCTGGCGGGCGGCCGCGATGAGGCGGCCCAGCGCCAGGCGCTGGCCAGCCTCCCAGCGGTTGAAGGGATCGCTGTCGTGCTGCAGCAGCAGCAACAGGTCGGCGTCGGCCAGCCCGTCGGCCAGGATCACCGGCGCCGAGAAGCCGCGCAGCAGCGAAGGCACCGGCTCCTCGTCGACGTTCACGAAGGTGAAGAAATTGCGCTTCTCGGTCAGCACCAGCACGCGGCTGGTGAGCGCCGGGTTGGCGGGAGCGTCTTCCAGCTGCAGGGGCAGGGCGCGGCCGTCGCGGCTGAGCAGGCCCATGCTCACGGGCACCACATAGGGCTGCGCGTCGGTCGGCGCCCCGCTGCTCACCGGCGGGTTCTGCTCGAGCAGCAGCGTGTAGGTGCGCGAGGGCGCGTCGAAGCGGCCACGGGCGGTGATGCGCGGCGTGCCGGCCTGGCTGTACCAGCGCTTGAACTGCGCCAGGTGGCGCATCAGGGGTGAGTCGGGGTTGGCGTCGGCGATGGCCTGGGCGAAGTCGTCGCAGGTCACGGCCTGGCCGTCATGGCGCTTGAAGTACAGCGTCATGCCCTGGGCGAAGCCGTCGCGCCCCACCAGGGTCTGCATCATGCGCACCACCTCCGCCCCCTTCTCGTAGACAGTGGCGGTGTAGAAGTTGTTGATCTCGACGTACTCGTCGGGCCGCACGGCGTGCGCCATCGGGCCCGCGTCCTCGGGGAACTGCATCTGGCGCAGCTGGCGCACGTCCTCGATGCGCTTGACCGCGCGCGCCGAGGCGCTGTCGGCCATGTCCATGCTGAATTCCTGGTCGCGGAAGACGGTCAGGCCCTCCTTCAGGCTGAGCTGGAACCAGTCGCGGCAGGTCACGCGGTTGCCGGTCCAGTTGTGGAAGTATTCATGGCCCACCACGCTCTCGATGGCGGCGTAGTCGATGTCGGTGGCGGTGGCGGGGTTGGCCAGCACGAACTTGGTGTTGAAGATGTTCAACCCCTTGTTCTCCATGGCGCCCATGTTGAAGTCGCTCACCGCGACGATCATGAAGCGCTCCAGGTCGAGCGGCAGCTTGAAGCGCGCCTCGTCCCACACGATGCTGGCGATGAGCGAGTTCATCGCGTGCTCGGTCTTGTCGAGGTCGCCGCGGCGCACGTAGATCTGCAGCAGGTGGTTCTTGCCAGAGCGGCTGCGGATGTGCTGCTCGCGCGCGACCAGGTCGGCGGCCACCAGCGCGAAGAGGTAGCTGGGCTTCGGAAACGGGTCGTGCCACTTGGCGTAGTGGCGGCCCTTGTCCAGCTCGCCCTGCTCGACCAGGTTGCCGTTGGACAGCAGCACCGGGTAGGCCGCCTTGGGCGCGCGCAGGGTGACGGTGAACACCGCCATCACGTCGGGGCGGTCCAGGAAGTAGGTGATGCGGCGGAAGCCCTCCGCCTCGCACTGCGTGAAGAAGCCGCCGTTGGAGGTGTACAGGCCCGACAGCTGCGTGTTCTTCTCGGGCGCGCAGGTGTTGCGGATCTCGAGGTTGAACGAGCCGGCGGGCAGGTTGTCGATCACCAGCATGCCGTCCTCCTGGTGGAAGGACACGCTCTCGCCGTTGATCAGCAGCCGCGTGAGTGTCAGGCCTTCGCCGTGCAGGCGCAGCGGCTGGGCCGGCTGGTTGGGGTTGGGCTCGATCCGCATCCGGTTGATCACCAGGGTCTTGGCGGGGTCGAGGTCGAAACTCAGGTCCACGTTCTTGATCCAGAACGCGGGCTCCACGTAGTTCTCGCGGCGGATCACGGGGGAACTGCTGCCTTCACGCATGAGGGGGTCTCCAAGTTGGAATACAAGGCCGGAGGCCGGCACACACACGAACAGATGGAAAGAAAAGAAAGAGCAAAGAACGAACTGGCTGTCGGTACAGCAGAGACGGCATCAGCGCACTTGAAATGACGAAGTTCCCCCGTTCGCACTGAGGTATCGGAGTGCAGCGAAGGCAGCGAGCAGTGCGCTGCACTGCACTTCGATACCTCAGTGCGAACGGGTTGTTGGAGACGTCACGTTCGAGTTCACGGTTGCCGGGTCAGTCAGTCATCAATACCTCGCACCACGGCGTTGGCAAGCCGGGGCCGGGAGCGAGGTGCTGGAACACATTCAACCCAACTTTTCAAATTGATTGATTGATTGATTCTTCACACTCCCTGCTTCAGGCTGGCCTCGATGAACGGGTCGAGATCGCCGTCCAGCACCTTCTGGGTGTTGGAGATCTCGACGTTGGTGCGCAGGTCCTTGATGCGGCTCTGGTCGAGCACGTAGCTGCGGATCTGGTGGCCCCAGCCCACGTCGGTCTTGCTGTCCTCGAGCTTCTGCTGCTCGGCCATGCGCAGGCGCATCTCGTGCTCGTACAGGCGCGAGCGCAGCATCTGCCAGGCCTCGTCGCGGTTGCGGTGCTGCGAGCGGTCGTTCTGGCACTGCACCACGATGTTGGTGGGGATGTGCGTCAGGCGCACCGCGGAGTCGGTCTTGTTGATGTGCTGGCCGCCCGCGCCGGAGGCGCGGAAGGTGTCGGTGCGCACGTCGGCCGGGTTGATCTCGATCTCGATCGAGTCATCGACCTCGGGGTAGACGAAGATGCTGGCGAACGAGGTGTGGCGCCCGCCCGAGGAGTCGAACGGGCTCTTGCGCACCAGGCGGTGCACGCCGGTCTCGGTGCGCAGGTGGCCGAAGGCGTAGTCGCCCTCCACCTTGATGGTGGCCGAGCGGATGCCCGCCACGTCGCCCTCGGTTTCTTCCATCACCTCGGCCTTGAAGCCCTTGCGCTCGCAGTACTTGAGGTACTGGCGCAGCAGCATGCTGGCCCAGTCGCAGGCCTCGGTGCCGCC
>CBINPE010000134.1:0-13545 GCA_966252435.1 uncultured Burkholderiales bacterium
AGGTGGCGTGCTTCAGCGTTCGGCCGCGTGCCTCAGGGGCTCGATGTAGGCCCCCATGCACAGGCGCAGCTTGTTCATCGCGTAGCGCAAGCGGCTCTTGGCCGCTTCGAAGTTGATGTCGAGGGCGTGTGCGAGGTGCTCGTCGAGCGCCTTGCCCTGGTCATGCACCAGCAGGAACACCGCCTTCTGCTCGCCGGGGAGTTGCTCCATGCAGTCGAGCAGCCGCTGCCCGGCACGGCGCCAGAACACATCGTCGTCCACCGCGCCGGCCGCTGGTGCAGCCGGCCAAGCGCTCCAGGGAGCACCCTCGGGCACGAAAGTCTCGCCCTGCTCGTTCTCAGGCAGGGCAACCTCGCGTCCGCTCTTGCGCAGCCGGTCGATGAAGCAGTTGGTGGCGATGGTGAACAGCCAGGTGCTGAATTTCGCGCCGTCCTTCTGCCAGCGGGAACGTGCCTGAATCACACGCATCCAGGTGTCGTGGAAGACCTCCTCGGCCTGGGCCTTGAAGTTCTTGCCCAGGCCGCGCTCGATGAAGGCATACAGGCGCTTCTCGTAGCGCGCGTAGAGGGTGTTGAAGGCCTGGACGTTGCCGTTGGCGTAGTCCAGCATCAGCTGATTGTCCTCACCCCCGTCATCGGGCGAGGAAGCGTCGTTGATGGTTGCAGAAGCGGTCATGGTGGAGCCTCATGCGCTGGGTTCAGGGACACGGCGCGCGTCATTGTTGCGTGCCGGGGGTCGTCGAAAGGAAAGGGGGGCCCCCCCGGATGGGGGCCTTGGGCCACCTGGACAGGGGAAACGACGGCCGCGATCGCGACAGAGCCCGCAGGGGCCAGCAGCCCATCGGCCACCCGCCCGGCCAGGCCGTCGACCAGCAGCATCACCAGGACAGCCAGGGCATCGGCCGCGCGCCAGCGGGCCGTCCGGCCACCTGGCACCACCCGCCGCATGCCCCGCACCAGCAGCAGGCACTGCGCGGCCGCCAGGGCAACGAAGACGCAAAGACCCAGGCCATGGGCGGCCAGGGCGGCGGGGGAAAGGCTGGTTGGCATGGGAGGCCTCGCGACGGTCACGCCGGATGCTCAATCAAGGCTTCGCGCTCACGGACCGTCCAGGACGGGGGCGGTCGTGAACGGGACGACAGCCGCGGACGGGAACGGAAAGGCTTCGTGGCAGTTTCATCATGGATGGCGGGGACGGGTCAGAGTTGGATCGTTGGAACGCACTGACACGGCGGTGCTCCCCCGTCGGGGTTAACGCCTGGGTTCGCGGCCATGCCGTCCCGATTCCATGCGGTCGCTTCCTGCCGAGTGCCGGAAGGGCATGTTAGGAAGGGCTTCTCCCGTGCTCCATGACCCGGAGCGCCATCTGGTGACCGCTGGCGCCAAACTGCAGCGCGGCTTCAGTGCCCCTGCGCCCCCTGCCGCAGTCCCGCCCTGCGCTCAGCCTGGGGCAGTGCAGCCAGGCGCCTCACTTCCGCGTAGAAGCGGTCGAAGTCGCGCCCCTGGCGTTCAAACAGCTGCTCGAACTGCGGCACCAGCTCGTTGTAGGCCGACAGCACGCCCATCGAGGCGTTGTTGGCGCGCGCGAACCAGTTGTCGTAGCCCGCGTAGCCGCCCCAGGGGCCGTGCTTGAGCTGCTCGTACTCGCCGCGCATGGCCGCCATCAGGGCGGCCTTGCGGGCCAGCTTGTCCTCGCTGCTGCCCGGCCCCGCATACAGCGCCTCCAGCTGATCGCGGTAGCGCATGGTCAGCGCGCGGAAGTTCTCGCGCCGGGCGTCGAACTGGCGGTACTCCTCCACCGCCTGCGGGCTGGCCTGCTGCGCCAGCCACATCTCGCTGCCCAGCCGCTCCACCGCGGTGGCGAAGGATTCGTTGAACATCGTGTCATGCTCCGCGTAGGCCACCTGGTGCGTCAGCTCATGGAAGATCATGCGCGCCAGCTCGCCCTCGGGATAGCGGATGAAGGTGTTGAGCAGGGGATCGCTGGACAGGCTGCCGGGCAGGCGGCCGAGCGTCGAGTAGGCCGGCACGCCATACACCATGACCTCGAGGTCGGCCTGCTCGCGGCGCAGCTGGGCCGCGAAGGCCTCGGCGTCGGCCTGCCGGAAATAGCCGCGGTAGCCGACGCAGCCCATCACGGGGTAGCACCAGGTCTTCAGCGACAGGCTCAGCGGCGGGGCCGCCACCACGTTCCACACGGCGGAGGGACGCTGCAGGTCGGCGTAGCGGCGGTAGCTGTCGTTGTCGGGCAGGTGCAAGGTCTGCACGGCGAACTCGCGCATGCGCTGGCTGAGGCGCAGCCGCTCCTTCAGCGACTCGGGCGTGTCGGGGGACTCGAGCCACTCAGACACCGGCCGGGCACGGTTCACCAGGTCCAGGTGCCCCGACACCGACTGCGCGTAGTAGGCCAGGTTGCTGCACCCGCCCGCCAGCATCAGCACCGCGCCGGCCGACAGCAACGCGGCCAGGGCGAGCAGCTTTTTCTTCTTGTGCCTCATGCGCTGGCTTCGCGTCGCGGGCCCTCAGCCCCCCACCCGCACGAACCCCTTGGTCACCCCCTCCTCCACCAACCGCGCCGCCAGCGCATCGGCGCGCTCGCGGGTGCTGGCGAACTGGGTGCTGACCTTCAGCGGGTCCTTGCGCTTGGAGGAGTAATCCGTCCAGAACACGACGAAGGGGAAGGCGTCCGGGTCGGACTTCTCCACCACCACCAGCTTGCGCACCGCGGCGTCGCCGGACTTTCCGTCCTTGCGGTAGACCTCGCGGCGCAGCACCACCGGCGCCTGCGCGGGGTCGGCCGGCTTGAGCGGCGGCAGCACGGGCTCGCTGACCACCTGGCGCATGCTGGCCCCGCTGTCATCGGGCGTCTTGTCGCCGCGCAGCTTGCCGAAGATGGGAAAGGACACGCGCGGACACTGGGCCTGGCGGTAGTAGGTCCAGGCCTGGCCGTCCCAGCTCAGGAACTGGGTGGCGTTCTCCTTGTCGTTGCGCACGTTGCCGACGATGTCGTCGCCCTCGATCTCGAGCACGTGGCGCGGCTTGACGAACACGATGGGCCGGCCGTCGGAGTCGGTCATGGCCAGCGGCGCGGCCACCGCGTCGGGCTGCAGCTGCGCCAGCAGGGCCTTGCGCTGGGCGTCGTCCATGCCCGAGCCCACGCGGGCGAACACCTGCACCGCCAGCTGGCCCGCCGGCGCGCCGGGGTAGACCAGGCCGCACAGGATCGAGGCCACGCCGGGCTCGCCGTGGCCGTCCTCGTCGACGTCGCCCATCACATAGCCGATGACCAGCGTGTCGAAGGTCAGGTGCGGCTTGACCTTGACCATCTCCGGGCGCGACAGGCGGCGCACCACCAGGCCCTCGAACGAGGCGCGGATCTGCTGCTCGAAGTAGGCGGCCAGCTCGCACTCGGGCATCTCGCGGCCGGCGGCGCGGTGCACCGGGCGGGACTCGTCCTCGCCGAACAGCTCGGCCAGGCGCGCCCACAGGGGGCCGAAGTCGCTCTGCTGCGGGCGCATGTCCTGCCCGTCCAGCATGATGAGGTCGAGCACCGCCAGCTTCATGGCCTGGTGCTGCGCCGCGTCGGTGGCGAAGGAGGCGCGCGCCACGTCGGCGCTGGAGTAGCGCTTGCCGTCGGCGCTGTTGGGCAGGTACAGCTCGCAGCGCAGCAGCGCTTTCTTGACGCCCTTGGCCGCCAGGCACTCGGCCAGCGCGTCGGTGGCCGGCAGGCCCAGGCGCACGCGGCCCGAGGGCGCGTTGAAGATGAAGGCCTGCCGGCGGTGCTGCTCGCCGAAGCTGCGGCCGGCCTCGAAGTAGACGAGCACGCCCTCGCCGTCGATCTTGGTCATGGCCAGCACCGGCTCGCTGCCGGTGTAGCGCTTGGGCAGGTCCTGCGGCTTGAGGGCCGTCATCTTGCCCATGACGTTGGCCTGGTAGTGCGAGGCCACTTCCATCAGCACGCGGTCCAGCACCGCGTTGGAGGTGGAGATGGCGTAGTGCTCGGATTTCCGGCTCAGTCGGGATTCATCGATCATGGTGGTACGGCGTGGACAACGGGACGGACGGACAGACGGACAGGCAGGACGGTATGCGGCGGGGGCGGGGTCAGACTTCCACCGGCGCCGGCAGCTTCAGCTCCTGGTCGGACAGCAGCATCAGCAGGCGGTACTGGTCGCCCGCCGGCGAGACCTCGCCGGCCAGGAAGGCGCGGTAGGGCGTGCCGCGCTCGCGCACCACCAGCGGCTGCGCGCCCTTCGGGCCGGCCCCGATCAGGGCCATCTCGCCCTTGGTGTGCAGGTCCTTCGCGAGGTTGAACAGGAACTCGAAGGTCAGGCTGTCCTCGTGGACGATCTGGTGGCAGTGCTTGAACACGAACATCGTCAGCACCTGCGCCAGCGGCAGGCGCCGCGCGATCTTGATCGGCGTGACGCTGTCGAGGTTGCGCGCACGCGGCTGGAAGGGCCGGCGCTCCTTCTCGTTGCCCAGCGCGTCGAACACCACCTCGGTCTGCTGGAAGTGGCCGATGGGCTCGAGGCGCTCGGCGGCCGGGTCGAAGTAGGCGCCCATGGTCTCCTCGAGCGACAGGCCGGCCATCGCGATGTCGAGCTCGGGGTCGCCCTGCACGAGTTCGTCCGCGCTGAGGGCGGCCGGGTCGACCCGCGGGTGCAGCCCGCCCACCAGCCGCACGCGTGACACCACGCCGCTGCCGGTGCGCTGGACCGGCTTGACGGCCTGCCGCACCGAGGGCAGCGCCCCCACCAGCACGCGGCCGCTCTTGCCGCCAATCTCCAGATGCATCGTGTCCATGCTCATGGCCGTGTCCTTCCTTTCCTTCCTGGGCCGCATCCGGCCTTACATCATCGCGAAGTCGAGCGGGTCGGTATCGTCCTCGACACTGGCTTGCGCATCGAAGAACTCATACGACAGGGTCTGGCCCACGAAGGGCGCCGCCTTGGTGTCGCCAACCAGCAGGAAGGCCTGCGCGGCCTCCCCTTCCCCGCGCACCAGCACGAAGGCCTCGCGCGGCGCGTAGCTGGCGCGGTAGTTGAACGTGGTCTCGTACAGGCCGGCGGGCATGCCCTGGACGTCCAGGGCGTAGACATCGCCCACCGCGAACTGCAGCAGCCGCTGCAGCGGCACCGGGCTCAGGGGGCAGGGCTGCTCGAAGGAGCTGGGGATCTGCACCGCCGCCTGCTCGCCGATGTAGGTGACGGGGTCTTCCGCCAGGCTGCCCTCGGCGTCCATGCTCGCGTAGGCGATCTGCGAGCGGCGCAGGGTGCGGCCGTCAGGCAGCAGGAAGCCGCGCTCGAGCACGCGGCCCTCGGCCTCGACGACCCGCTTGACGCTGCCGTACAGGTCGTCCTTGGTGACCTTGTTGCGCAATTGCGCCGTCAGTTCGGCGCCGTTCAGAACCAGTTGGAGTGCGGGCATGCACGTTCCTCAAAAAGCAGAAAAGAGGAAAAAGGGAAGCGGCCTGGACAAGCGCCAGCTTACTGACGCATGTGCACGTAGACGATCTTCTTGGTGCCACCGCCGCACGAGCCGACCACCTTGCGGCCGTCGACGGCCTCGTTGTCGACGATCTCCAGCGTGAACTCGGTCACGCCGTTGGCCTGGATGCGGGTCTCGATCTCGGTCTTGAGCTCCTCGCAGCTCTTGGCACTGGCCAGGCCGGCCATCAGCGCCAGCGACACCCCGAGCCCCCACGACAAAACTGGTTTCATACGACGTCCTTGGAAAGTCAAAAATTTAACCCAGAAAAAAAGCGAAGCGTCCGGGCGGGCCGCCATCTTAGGGAGGTTTTCGTTCGGAATGCCGGGTTGGGCGCAAGGAAGGACGGGCCGCCTGCTCGTTCAGCCCAGCAGGCGGGCACAGGCCTCGCGCTCGCAGGGCAGGCCGGCGCGCTGGAACCAGCGGATGGCGTTGCCAAACCGGGGGTCCCACAAGGCCGCGTTGTCGACCAGGGCCCGCAGGTAGCGGCGCTGGGCCGGCGTGAGGGGCGCCGTGGGCGCGCGGTCGGGGGGAAACGCCGCGGCCAGCAACGGCCCCCATTCGGCATCGACCGCGTACTTGGTGGTGAGCCGGGCGATGCGCTCGGCCGCAGGGGCCAGCCGCTCGAAGCTGGACACCCGCTCCAGCAGCGCCTGCACGATGCGAAACCGCGGCAGCTGCCGGAAGTGCGGCGGGCGCTCGCCGAACCAGGTGTCGATGGCGGCCGGGTCATCCAGGCAGGCCAGCAGCACCTCGGTGGCCACCTGCGTCCCGGCGAACTGCGGGGCCAGCGCGGCGCACAGCCGCACCGCCGGGTCGGTGTCCGCCAGCAAGGCCGGCGGCACCCGGCCCAACGTGGCCAGCGAGCACACGTGGGCGCTGCGCTCGTCGCACGCCAGGCCCGCCTGCGGATCGACCCATCCTGCCAGGCGTTCCGCCAGCTCGTCCACCGCCGCGGCTGCCACGGCCCCGGCGCTGACCAGCACCGTGGCCCCGTGTACCGCCTGCACCCGGATGCGCGCGTCCGCGTCGGACAGGCCAGCGCACATCACGCGCCACAGCAGGGGCGCGAGCTCGATGCAGCCGAGGATCGATCGCGCGTAGAGCGCGTTGCTCGCCGTCTCGTCCTCGTACAGCGCCTCGTCATCGCCTGTGGCGAGCCAGGGGGCGAGGTCGCAGGCGCCGGCCATCTCCAGCAGCTCCTCCCGGGCCAGGCCCGACGCCGGCACGACCTCGGCCACGCCGGTGAGGAACCCCAGCAGCGGCAGGCGCACCGGGCGCTCGCTGCCCACATCCAGCGCCGGCTGCGCCAGCAGGTGGGCCACCGTCTGGGCCACGGGGGGCGTGGCGGTCCAGGGCGTGCCCTGATGCAGGATCGCCGAGCCCAGGTGCTGCAGCGCCGCCTTGCGACCCTCGGCCTCGGGTCGCGCGAGGGCGCGCAGGTGGTCCGGCGTATCCGTGGCCCGGCCGTAGGCGTGAAGCAGACCCGACCAGGGGACGGACCGCAGCAGGGCCTCCAGCGCGGCGTCGCCCGTCATGGCGGCAGGGGCTCGAAACCGGAGAGCCCTCCGAAGCACGGCAGCCCATCCGCGATCACGACCCAGGCCGCCTTGTCGTCAACGAAGAAGTGCCCCTCAGGCTGCAGGCACCCCGCCGGTTCGACGATGCCCGCCGGCACCCCGTACACCTCGGGCAAGCGCTGGTCCTCGGTGTAGAGGTGGGTGCCGCAGGCCTTGCAGAAGTGGCGACGGCCGTTCGGCGTGACCTGGCCCACGGCCAGCCAGGACTGCCCCGAGACCGCGAAGTCCTCGCGGGCGAAGCTCGCCCAGGTGCTGAACGCCGCGCCGCTGGCGCGGCGGCACTGGCCGCAGTGGCAATGGAGCACGCGCCGGGGCGGCCCGGCGGTGCGGAAGGACACCGCGCCGCACACGCAGCCGCCGCGGCAACCCGGCTGGGCCTCCACCGAGCTCACCGCCACCTCACTTCGTGCCCATCCGCCGCCCGCGAGCGATCGAGGTCAGGATCCCCAGGCCCAGCCCGAGGATGACCATCGCCGTGCCGCCGTAGCTGATGAAAGGCAGCGGCACCCCCACCACCGGCAGGATGCCGCTGACCATGCCCATGTTCACGAAGGCGTAGGTGAAGAAGCTCATCGTCACCGCGCCTGCCAGCAGCTGGGTGAACAGGGTGGAGGCCATCGCGGCGATGTACAGCCCCCGGAAGATCAGCAGGGTGAAGCCGACGATCAGGCTCAGGCAGCCCATCAGGCCGAACTCCTCGGAGAAGGCCGCGAAGATGAAGTCGGTGGTGCGCTCGGGGATGAACTCCAGGTGGGTCTGCGTGCCCTTCATGAAGCCCTTGCCCTCGATGCCGCCCGAGCCGATGGCGATCATGCCCTGGATGATGTGGAAGCCCTTGCCCAGCGGGTCCTTGGTGGGGTCGAGCAGGGTGCACACGCGGTTCTTCTGGTACTCGCGCAGGAACGGCCAGTCCACGTTGGGCTCGCAGATGTGGTCCGCCGAGGAGACCAAGGCCGTGATGGCGATGGCCGCGGCCAGGGCCAGCGGCACGATCAGCCGCCACGACAGGCCAGCGAAGAAGATCACGTACAGCCCCGAGGACAGCACCAGCAGGGCCGTCCCCAGGTCGGGCTGCTTGATGATCAGCCCCACCGGCACCCCCAGCAGCACCAGGGCGACCAGGAAGTCAGGCACCCCCACCTGCCCTTCACGGCGCTGGAACCACCAGGCCAGCATCAGCGGCATGGCGATCTTCATGATCTCGCTGGGCTGCAGCACCACGCCCAGGTCGAGCCAGCGGGTGGCGCCCTTCTTCGTGACACCGAACAAGGCAGTCGCCACCAGCAGCAGCACCCCCACGGTGTACAGCGGCACCGCCAGGCCCATCAGCCGCTGCGGCGGCACCTGGGCCACGACGAACAGCAGGGCCAGCGCGATCAGCATGTTGCGCCCATGGTCGACGAAGCGCGTGCCGTGGTCGTAGCCGGCCGAGTACATGGTGATCAGGCCGGCGATGCCCATGAAGAAGACCACCAGCAGCAACCAGCCGTCGAAGCCGGTGAAGACCGGCCCCAGGCGTTGCCACAGCGTGGGCTTGGCGAACACGATGCTGCTGCTCATGGCAGGGTGTCTCCGGAAGTGGGTGCGGCCGTGGCGGCGGTATCGGGCCCGGGGCGACGCGCGACCGGCGCGGCGGCCGGTGCGCTGGCAGAGCCCGGGCGCGCCGGCTTGGCCGGGGCCGCGGCCGCCACGCGCCGGGTCGGCGAGGCGGACGCAGACTTGGTCGCCGAAGCCGCCGAGGCTGCGGCGACGACCGGGGCGGCGGGCGTCACGTCGCTGCGGGCCAGGGCGTCGCCGGCGCCGGGCAGGGGAATCGACGCGGCCGGCCGCGGCTTGCCCACCGGGGCGGCGGACTTGCCTTCGCGGGTCAGCTGGATGTCCTCCTCGCTGGGGTACTGGCCGAGCAGCACGTAGTCGAACACCCGGCGGGCGATGGGCGCGGCGGCCGCCGCGCCGAAGCCGGCGTTCTCCACCACCACGGCGATGGCGATGGTGGGCGCTTCCAGCGGGGCGAAGGCGATGTAGAGCGAGTGGTCGCGCTTGTGCTCCTCGATCTTGGCGGCGTTGTATTTCTCGTTCTGCCGGATGCCGACCGCCTGGGCCGTGCCGGTCTTGCCGCCGGTGGCGTAGGGCGCGCCCATGAAGACCCGGGTGGAGGTGCCCTCCTGGGTCACGCCGTGCATGGCCTTGGTGATGACGGCCACGTGCTCGGGCTTGAAGTCGAGCGGCGACAGGGCGTTGCTGGGCAGGGGCTTGCGCTCGCCGGTGACCACGTCCTGGATCTCGTGCACCAGGCGCGGCTTGAAGCGCTGGCCACCGGTGATGAGGGTGGACTCGGCCGTGGCCAGCTGCAGCATGGTGAAGTTGTTGTAGCCCTGCCCGATGCCCAGCGAGATGGTCTCGCCGGCGTACCAGCGCTGCTGCTCGGGGCGCTTGTACTTCTGCCGCTTCCAGGCGGTGGAAGGCAGGTCGCCGGTGGCCTCGCCCTTGATGTCGATGCCGGTCTCGCGGCCGAAGCCGAGCGGCTCCATCTGGTCGTGGATGGTGTCGACCCCCAGGTCGTTGGCCAGCGAGTAGTAATAGACGTTGCTCGACTTGATGATGCTGCGCGCCATGTCGACTGGCCCGAGCCCGCCGTCGCCGTGGCTTCGGAAGGTGTGGTTGCCGAACTGGAAGCTGCCGCCGTCGTAGGTGATGTCACCGGGCGAGCGCTTGCCGGTGCGCAGCGCCGCCATGGCCATGAAGGGCTTGTAGGTCGAGCCAGGCGGGTAGGTGCCGCGCAGGGCGCGGTTCAGCAGCGGCTTGTCGATCGACTCGTTCAGCTCGCGCCAGGACTCCACGTCGATGCCGTCGACGAACAGGTTGGGGTCGAAGGTGGGCTTGCTGACGAAGGCCAGCACCTCGCCGTTGCGCGGGTCCATGGCCACCAGCGCGCCGCGGCGGTCGCCGAACAGGGTTTCAACCAGGGCCTGCAACCGGATGTCGATCGACAGCACGAGGGTGTTGCCGGGGATGGGCGGGCTGCTCTTGATGCGCCGCACGGCGCGCCCCCCGGCGCTGGTTTCCACCTCTTCGTAGCCGGCCTCGCCGTGCAGCTCGCGCTCATAGCTCTGCTCGATGCCGAGCTTGCCGATGTGGCTGGTGCCGCGGTAGTTGGCCTCGTCCTCCGAGCCTTCGAGGCGTTCCTTCTCGGCCTGGTTGATGCGCCCGATGTAGCCGATCACGTGGCTGCCCAGCTCACCCAGCGGGTACTGGCGGAACAACCGCGCCTTCACCTCGACCCCCGGGAAGCGGTAGCGCTGGGCGGTGAAGCGGGCCACCTCCTCGTCAGTCAGCTTGTTGCGCAGCGGCACCGATTCGAAATTCTTGCTGTCTTCCAGCAGCCGGCGGAAGCGTTTGCGGTCGCGGGGCTGGATCTCGATCACCTCGGCCAGCGCGTCGATCGTGGCCTCCAGGTCCATCGACTTCGAGGGCGTGATCTCCAGCGTGTAGGCCGAGAAATTCTTCGCCAGCTCGATCCCGTTGCGGTCCGTGATCAGCCCCCGGTTGGGCACGATGGGCAGCACCGCGATGCGGTTGTTCTCCGCACGCGTCGACAACTCCTGGTACTTGTCCACCTGCAGGTGCACCAGCCGGAACACCAGCAAGCCGAAGGCGAACAGCACGAACAGCGCGGCCACCCACACCCGCATGCGAAAGCGCCGGCCCTCTTGCTCGAGGTTGTGGAGTTCAGTCATACCTGATCCTGACGCCTCTGCAGGCCAAGGAAGGGATCAGGCCAAAGCCAAGGCGAGGCGAAGCCAGCCCCTCGAGGCGAGGCGAAGCGAGCCGAGACGCTTCCCCGTAGGCGGAGGTGAGAAGCGCAGCGGGCCGGGGGTTGCGGCGAAGCCGTCCGGGCCCCATGTTTGAGCCCGCAGGGCGAGTTTGGGGCCCGGCCCCCGGACCGCGAGCACCGCAACGCACCCCTTGCGCAGCAAGGGGCTCCGTCTCCGGGGTCGCCTTTCTTTGCCTACTTTCTTTGGCGAAGCAAAGAAAGTAGGTGCGCTGTCGGGCGCAATCCCGACCTGTGGGCATGTCACAACCCTCACGAACATCTCCTCGCCGATGTTGGAAGGCTCGCTGTGCACGCACCCTTCGATACCTCAGGGCGAACGGGCGGAGTGCTGGAGGTAACTGGCGAGGGGGGGAAATGCTCGTTGACGCCGCACGCTTCGACAAGCTCAGCGTGAATGGGTGGGGGGAGTTCAGCGCGAACGGGTGGAGGTTCCCCCCATCGAGCCCCCCTCTTCCGAAGCATGCCCTGGCCATCGCCATCCCCATCCTGTCCCTACAGCGGCCGGTTCTCATCAGGATCCGGCGCCCGCCGCTGCGGTGCCAGCAGCAGCCAGCTGATGAAGGGCCACAGCAGCGCCTCGAACACCGGGGCCAGCAGCAGCTGCCAGCCTGGCAGCATCCCCCCCAGCAGCATGCGCACCACGAAAGCCACCCCATGCGCCGCCATGAACAACGGGAACACCTGCAGCGCCTGCGCCGGCACCGAGAACCACAGCAGCCGCCGGTGCATCGAGACCGCGAAATAGCTGAGCAGCGTATAGGCCAGTGCGTGCTGCCCGAGCACCGCGCCGTCGTGCACGTCCATCATCAGCCCGAACACGAACGCCACCCCCACCCCCACCCGCCGCGGCTGGTTGACATTCCAGAACACCAGCGTGAGCGCCAGCAGGTCGGGCATGCCGGGAGAGCGCCCCAGCGGGGCCAGGTTGACGGCAAACGCCAGCAGCAACGTGACCCACAGGAACAGCGGGTTCACCGGCAGCAGCAGCTGGTCGGCACTGCGCGGCATGATCATGGCGCCGACCCTCCGCCCCGGCGCCCCGGGGATGCCGTGCCGCGCCGTGCCGCCGGCTTGCCTGAGGCGGCCTCCGGCTCCGGCTCGGGCCGCGGCGGCAGCTGCATGCTCATGGGCTGCAGCACCAGCACGTAGCGCACCCCGTCGATCTGGGCAATCGGGGCCAGGTTGATGCTCGCGAAGCCCGAGTCGACCTTGCGCTCCACCGACACCACCTTGGCCACCGGCAGGCCCGGCGGGTAGACCCCGTCGATCCCTGAGGTGTTGAGCTGGTCCCCTTCCTGCACGTCCGCGTTGGCGGCCATGAAGCGCAGCGCCAGCCCGCCCTGCTGGGCCTCGCCCCCGAAGGCCGCGCTGCGCGCCTGGGTGCGGGTGTTGAGCACCGGGATGGCCGCGTCCTTGTCCGTCAGCAGGGTGACCTCGGCGCTCAGCGGGTAAACCCGGGTGACCTGCCCCAACACCCCCTCGGCGTTGATGATCGGCGAGCCCGGCACCACCCCCTGGGTACTGCCGCGGTCGATGATGACCTTGCGCGAATAGGCATCGGACGCCTCGTACAGGATCTCGGCCGCCTGCGAGCGCACCGTCATGGCCGGGCGCAGGCCCAGCAGCGAGCGCAGCTGGGCGTTCTCGGTGATCAGCTGGTCGGCCCGGCTGGCGCGCTCGGCCAGGCCGGCCATGTCCTGCAGCACGTTGCTCTGCATGGTCTGGGCATGCTGCAGGCCGAGCAAATACTCCTGGGCGCTGCGCCAGGCGTCCAGCGGCACCAGCAGGGCCCGCTCGACGGGATGCAGGGCGGTGGCCACGACGTCGCGCAGCGGCTTGGTGATCTTGAAGCGGGTGTCAGCCACCATGAGGAAGACCGACAAGGCGGAGCACAGCGTCAGCTTGGTCAAGGCGGACGGTCCCTGCCTGAAGAAAGGAGGCGGTGATCGGTCAAGCGTTCCTAGTTGCATGCGCATCCATCACGGTCGAAAGCCCAGGACCTTCCAGGCGCTGTCCCCAGCCCCTGGCAACCAACCCGCCCCGGCATCCTCCGATGCACCAGAAGAGCGCCCAAGCCCCGGCGCCCATGGTGCAACGAATTCACTCCGAGGTAAAGATGGGCCCCAGCCGTTCCATGCGCTCCAGGGCCGTGCCGCAGCCCCGCACCACGCAGGTCAGCGGGTCCTCGGCCACCAGCACCGGCAGCCCGGTCTCCTCGGCCAGCAGGCGGTCCAGGTCGCGCAGCAGGGCGCCGCCACCGGTCAGCATCATGCCGCGCTCGGCGATGTCGGCGCCCAGCTCGGGCGGGGTCTGCTCCAAAGCGTTCTTGACCGCCGAGACCATCTGGTTCAGCGGGTCGGTGAGGGCTTCCAGGATCTCGTTCGAGCTGATGGTGAAGCTGCGCGGCACGCCCTCGGAGAGGTTGCGGCCCTTGACCTCGATCTCCTTGACCTCGGAGCCGGGGAAGGCCGAGCCGATGCTCTTCTTGATCATCTCGGCGGTGGGCTCGCCGATCAGCATGCCGTAGTTGCGGCGGATGTAGTTGATGATGGATTCGTCGAACTTGTCCCCGCCGACGCGGATGCTGCCCTTGTAGACCATGCCGCCCAGGGAGATCACGCCGACCTCGGTGGTGCCGCCG
>CBINPE010000135.1:0-13495 GCA_966252435.1 uncultured Burkholderiales bacterium
CTCACCTTCAGCGACTACAGCCGCAACGCCATCCGCATGGCCGCGCTGATGAAGCGCCGCGTGATCCACGTCTTCACCCACGACAGCATCGGCCTGGGCGAGGACGGCCCGACCCACCAGAGCATCGAGCACGCCGCCTCGCTGCGCCTGATCCCCAACCTCGACGTCTGGCGTCCCGGCGACACTGCCGAGACCGCCGTGGCCTGGGCCTGCGCGCTGCAGAACAAGCAGCGCCCCAGCGCGCTGCTGCTGTCGCGCCAGAACCTGCCCTACGCGCCCAAGAGCGGGCTCGACGACATCGCCAAGGGCGCCTACGTGCTGGCCGAGCCCAGCGAGGTCGGCCTCAAAAAGCGCGCCCAGGCGGTGATCATCGCCACCGGCTCCGAGGTCCAGCTGGCACTGCACGCCCAGCAGCAGCTGGCCACGCAAGGCATCGCGGTGCGCGTCGTCTCGATGCCCTCGACCACCGTGTTCGACCGCCAGAGCGTGGCCTACAAGACCGCGGTGCTGCCCCCGAAGCTGCCGCGCGTCGCGGTGGAGATGGGCGTCACGGACGGCTGGTGGAAGTACGGCTGCGCGGCCGTGATCGGCATCGACACCTTCGGCGAGTCGGCCCCGGCCGGCGTGCTGTTCAAGCACTTCGGCTTCACGCCGGAGAACGTGGCCGCCGTGGTGCGCAAGGTGGTGCGCGGCTGAGTGATGAAAGCTTCGGCACCGGCACCGCGTGTTCGTCCTGTCCTTTTGTTTTCGTGTTGTTTTTTCTAACCCAACGGAGTCACCATGACCATCAAAGTTGCCATCAATGGCTACGGCCGCATCGGCCGCAACGTGCTGCGCGCCCACTACGAAGGCGGCAAGAAACACGACATCCAGATCGTGGCCATCAATGACCTGGGCGACCCCAAGACCAACGCGCACCTGACCAAGTACGACACCGCTCACGGCCCCTTCCCCGGCGAGGTGAGCGTCGATGGCGAGTACATGGTCGTCAACGGCGACAAGATCCGCGTGCTGGCCAACCGCAACCCGGCCGAGCTGCCCTGGGGCGAGCTGGGCGTGGACGTGGTGCTCGAGTGCACCGGCTTCTTCACCACCAAGGAAAAGGCCTCGGCCCACCTGAAGGGCGGCGCCAAGAAGGTCATCATCTCCGCCCCCGGCGGCAAGGACGTCGACGCCACCATCGTGTTCGGCGTGAACCAGGGCGTGCTCAAGGCCAGCGACACCGTGATCAGCAACGCCAGCTGCACCACCAACTGCCTGGCCCCGCTGGTGCAGCCCCTGCACGAGAAGATCGGCCTGGTGACCGGCCTGATGACGACCATCCACGCCTACACCAACGACCAGGTCCTGACCGACGTCTACCACGAAGACCTGCGCCGCGCCCGCAGCGCCACGCAGAGCATGATCCCCACCAAGACCGGTGCAGCCGCCGCCGTGGGCCTGGTGCTGCCCGAGCTGAACGGCCGCCTGGACGGCTACGCCATCCGCGTGCCGACCATCAACGTGTCGATCGTCGACCTGAGCTTCATCGCCAACCGCGACACCACGGTCGAGGAAGTCAACAGCATCATGAAGGCCGCCTCGCAGAGCGCCGCCCTCAAGGGCATCCTGGGCTACAACGACGGCCCGCTGGTGAGCGTGGACTTCAATCACAACCCCGCCTCCAGCACCTTCGACGCCACCCTGACCAAGGTCAGCGGCCGCCTGGTCAAGGTCTCGAGCTGGTACGACAACGAGTGGGGCTTCAGCAACCGCATGCTGGACACCACCGTGGCCCTGATGAGCGCCAAGTAAGCCAAGTAAGACAGTCAGCGCAGGCAACACCTGCAACCCTGTCAGCAAGACCAACGGCATCCTCGGATGCCGTTTTTCATTCTGGGGGCGAGCGTGAGAAACCCCTGTGTCGCGGCCGCGGCCCAGCCTCTACACTGCCGCGATGGACACGCAGCGCTCCCACCCCAGCCCTCCCCCAGCGGGGGTTCGCTCCCTCCCCCGCTGGGGGAGGGCCGGGGCGGGGGCGCTGCCTTCGCAGGCCACCTCCCGGGCAGCGGCGCTGGCGCGCTGGACGGGCATCGCCGCGGTGGCCTGGCTGTCGGCCTGCACCCCGACCCCGCCACAGGCCGCTGCCTCCCCCGCCACGGTGCCGCTGCGCGTGATGGTCAAGCTGGCGCAACCCGCCAGCGAACCCGCCGAGGTGGAGCGCCGGGTCGGCCACGCCGCGGGCGTGCCGGTGCGCCACCAGTCGGCCGCCAGCGCGCTGTGGCATGCCGTGGTGCTGAGCTGCCCCGCCTCTGCCGAGCCCTGCCACCAGGCCCTGGCGCGCCTGCGCCAGGACAGCGCGATCGCCGCCGTCGAGACACAGACGCTCACCCTCGTGCCGCAACAGGCCCCGGCCGCCGCCTCGTCAGCCCCCTGAGGAGGCGGCCCAGAAGATCAAGAAGACAACGACAACGATGATGCCGATGAAGTCCCTGCGCTTTTCCCTGGCCCTCCTTGCCGGTGCCTGCCTGGCGGGCACCGCACCGGCCCATGCCCAGTTCGTGCAACAGGCACGGGTCATCGTCAAGTACCGCGACAGTGCCGCCCCCGTGCCGCTGGCGGTGCAGGCCGAAGGCGACAGCACCGCGGGCAACCCCACGCTGCGCATGCGCCACCTGGCCCTGCGGGCCGGCATGCCGCTGCGCTCCGGCCGCCACCTCACGGCCCTGAGCCACGTCGTAACGGCCGAGGGCATGACCTCGCGCCAGCTGGCCGAGCAGCTCGCGCGCCAGCCCGACGTCGAGTACGCCGTGGAAGACCGCCTGCTGCGCCCGACCGCGGCGCCGAACGACCCGGCCTACACCACGGTCCCGATCGGCAGCGGCGGCCCGGTCGCCGGCCAGTGGTACATGAGGACGCCCACCAGCACCTTCATCTCCGCCATCAACGTCGAGCCGGCCTGGAACCTCACCACAGGCAGCAGCGTCGTCGTCGCCGTGCTCGACTCGGGCATCCGCTTCGACCACCCCGACCTGCGCCGCGTGAGCGAGGGCGGCAACCTGCTCGACGGCTGGGACTTCGTCTCCGACGACGCGCGCTCCAACGACGGCGCCGCGGGCCGCGACGGCGACGCCTCCGACCCGGGCGACTGGGTCACCGCCTCCGACCTCACCACCCTGAGCAGCTGCGCGGGCGCCCACGTCAGCGACAGCTCCTGGCACGGCACCAAGACCGCCGGCCTGATCGGCGCCCTGACCGACAACAACCTCGGCATCGCCAGCGTGGGACGCAACGTGCGCGTCCTGCCGGTGCGTGTGCTGGGCAAATGCGCCGCCTTCGAGTCCGACCTGATCGCAGGCGCGCGCTGGGCCGCCGGGCTGCCGGTGCCGGGCGTGCCCGACAACGCCCATCCCGCGCGGGTCCTGAGCATCAGCCTGGGCGACACCGGCAGCTGCCCGCAGTCGTTCCAGGACGCCTTCAACGAGATCCACAACGCCGGCGCGGTGGTCGTCGCCTCGGCCGGCAACAGCGTCGGGCACGCGGTGGGCACGCCCGGCAACTGCCCCCACGTGATCGCCGTGGCAGCCCTGCGGCACGTCGGCACCAAGGTCGGCTTCTCCGACATCGGTGCGGAGATCAGCCTCAGCGCACCGGGCGGCAACTGCGTGAACGACCCGCGGCTGGCCCCCTGCCTCTATCCCATCATGACCACCTCGAACGCCGGCACCACCACGCCGGTGGCGGGCGGCACCTACACCGACAGCGCCAACCCCTCCATCGGCACCAGCTTCTCGGCGCCGCTGGTGGCCGGCGCCGCGGCCCTGATGCTCTCGGCCAATCCCCACCTCACCCCGGCCGACGTGCTGTCGCAGCTCAAGCAGAGCGCGCGCCCCTTCCCCACCACCGGCGCCGAGAGCGGCAGCGGGGCGATCCCGCGCTGCGAGCAACCCAACCCGGCGGGCCAGAGCCAGTACGACCAGCTGGAGTGCTACTGCACCACCACCACCTGCGGGGCCGGCATGCTCGACGTGGGTGCCGCAGTGCAGCTGGCCGGCAGCAGCTTCCTGCCGCGCATCAGCGTGCTGCCCGGCGCGCCGCAGGCCACGCAGGCCGCCACCCTCAGTGCGGCCAACTCGCTCTTTCCAGCCGGGCGCACCATCCAGCGCTACCGCTGGACCCTGGTCGACGGCGGCGGCATCGTCAGCGGCATCGCCTCGGGGGCCGACACGGCCACCGCGACCGTCGTGCCCTCCGGCGCGGGCCGCTTCACCATCCAGCTCACCCTGACCGACGACCAGAACCAGACCGCCACCGTCACGCAGAACATCGAGGTCGGGGCGGCACCCGCCTCGGGCGGTGGGGGCGGCGGAGCGGTCCAGCCCTGGGCCCTGCTGGGCCTGCTGGCCGCGGTGCTGGCCCTGCGCCGGCTGGCGGGGACTTGTTCAGCGTTGCCCTATACTCGCCCCGTCATTGGGGAGTAGCCGCCCTGACCTTCCTCTGCGGGAAGGCCCAGGAGGCCGTCGTCAACACACTTGGCCGGCAGGCCATGGCGGCGGCAGCGGGGTCACCAGCCTGGCAAGACCTTTGACCACCTGCTTCCCGTGCTGGCCGGGGGAGGCTGCGTGGTCATCGTCTGTCTCCGGCCGCACAACCTGCCCGCTTCCGCCATGCAATCCCTCCTGGTCTCCACCGGCGTCGTCGCCCTCGCCGAAATCGGCGACAAGACGCAACTGCTCGCCTTCCTCCTCGCCGCCCGCTTCAAGAAGCCCCTGCCGATCATCGCCGGCATCCTGGCGGCCACGCTCGTCAACCACGGCCTGGCGGGCGCGCTGGGCGCCTGGATCACCGCCGCCCTCAGCCCGCAGGTCCTGCGCTGGGGCCTGGGCCTGTCCTTCCTCGGCATGGCCGCCTGGACCCTCATCCCCGACCGGCTCGACGACGACGAGGCGGGGCCCGCGCCCGCGGCGCGGCTGGGTGTCTTCGGGGCCACGCTGCTGACCTTCTTCCTGGCCGAGATGGGCGACAAGACGCAGCTTGCCACGGTGGCCCTGGCAGCCCACTACGCGGCGCCCTGGCAGGTCGTGGCCGGCACGACGCTGGGCATGCTGCTGGCCGACGTGCCGGCGGTGCTGCTGGGCGACAAACTGGCCGGGCGCCTGCCGATGCGGCTGGTGCATGCCGTGGCGGCCCTGATCTTTGCGGCACTGGGTGTGGCCACCCTGCTGGGGGCCGGCGCGACCCTGGGCCTGTGAGAGCACCTCACAATGGCCCCTGGCTCTGGAGGACCGTGACATGACCCGCCTCACCACCCTGCACAACAAAGGCGTGATGGCCGCCCTGGCTGCCGCGGTGCTGTTCGGCGCCGGCACCCCATTCGCCAAGCTGCTGCTGCCGCACACCGGCCCCTGGCTGCTGGCCGCGCTGCTGTACCTCGGCTCGGGGGTCGGGCTGTGGCTGGTGCGGCGGCTGCGCCGCGCGCCGGCCGTGCGGCTGGACCGGCGCGACATGGGCTGGCTGGCGCTGGCAGTGATCGCCGGCGGTATGGTCGGGCCGGTGCTGCTGATGCTCGGCCTGTCCGGCATGCCGGCCTCCGGCGCCTCGCTGCTGCTGAACGCGGAGGGCGTGCTCACCGCCCTGCTCGCGTGGTTCGCCTTCCGTGAAAACGTCGACCGCCGGGTCGCCCTGGGCATGCTGGCCATTGTGGCGGGGGTGTTGGTGCTGGGCTGGCCCGGCGAGGCGCAGTTCGCGGGCCTGTGGCCGGCCCTGGCCGTGCTTGGCGCCTGCCTGGCCTGGGCCCTCGACAACAACCTGACGCGCAAGGTCTCGCTGTCCGACGCGTCCTTCATCGCCATGAGCAAAGGCCTGGTCGCCGGCGCGACCAACCTGGCGCTGGCGCTGGCGACAGGCGCTCACTGGCCGCCACCCCAGGTGGTGGCGGGGGCAGCCCTGCTGGGCTTCGCGAGCTACGGGGCCAGCCTGACATTTTTCGTGATCGGGCTGCGCCACCTCGGCACCGCGCGCACCGGCTCCTACTTCTCCGCTGCACCGTTCGTCGGCGCGCTGCTGGCGATCGGCGTGCTCGGCGAGCCCTTGACGCTGCCGCTGGTGGCGGCCGGTGCGCTGATGAGCCTGGGCGTGTGGCTGCACCTGACGGAGGCGCACAGCCATGAGCACGTGCACGAGGCGCTCGAGCACGACCACGAGCACGTCCACGGCGAAGGCGACGAGCACCACGACCATGCGCACGAGTTCCCGGTGGCGCCGGGCACGCGGCACAGCCACTGGCACCGCCATGCGCCGCTGCGCCACACCCACGCCCATTTCCCCGACGCCCACCACCAGCACAGGCACTGAGGCGCCCTGCCGGGCCCCTACGGCGCCACGGGCATGCGGCAGTTCAGGCTCAGGCTGCCGCCGTCCGACGCATTCCCGCCCCACTGGCACGGCATCCCCAGGCGGCGCAGGTCCGCGTTCAGGAGTGCCAGGCCCTGCCGCATGTCGTCGTATTCATTGGTCTTCCAGGGCAGGCCGACCAGCCTGCAGGATGCCTGCGGGGAGCGGGGCACGGGCTTGGCCGTGCGCCACGAGGCAGCCAGCGCCTGCATGGCCCGGGTGAGGCCGGGCCGCTGCTGCTTCGTCTGCAGCCGCCACGTGTACCAGGTGTTGGACCACATGCAGTACTGCTCGAACGACAGCGGCTGCGCGGCGATCATGGCGTGCGCGGCCTCCACGGCGATCTCCGGCTCGCCGACCACCGTCGTGTCCTGCACGCGCGGCCACAGGCCATGCGCCTTGCGCCAGGTCTCGGCATCGCGGAAATACCACTGCTCGGCGGCCGCTGCCGCGTCGAGGTAGAGGCGGCCCAGGGGAGACTCGTCGATGGCCGCCCGGGGATCGTCCGGTGCCCAGTCCTGGACCTCGCGGGCATAGAAGCGCGCCAGGTCGACGCAATGGGCCAGCTGCCCCGCATCCGGCAGGCCAAGCGAGTCATCGGCCGAGGGGAACGACTTGCCGAACTCGCTGCTGATGCCCGGGTACTGGGCCCGGCCGATCAAGGATGTCAGGTGCAGCGCCTGCGCCCACGTGGGCAGGACGCCGCGCGCCCGGAGGTAGCCGGCATAGCCCACGTCGCAGCGCCGGTTGGCCATCATGTAGTCGGCCGGGCTGAAAGGCCCCAGCCCGGGCGTCGGCGCCTCGTCGCGCTGCAGTCCCAGCAGGGCCGAGGCCCCCATCCAGCGCAGGGTCGAGGCATCCATGCCGAGCTGCCCCGCCAGCAGCAGGGCCTGCAGGTGCTCCTGGAGCGCCTCGACCTTGCGCTGCCGGCTGGTCTCGGCCTGGGTGGGGTCTGCCACGCCGACCGGGTCCGCCATGCCGAGGTCGAAGAGCCCCTGCCGCTGGTGGGGCCGCAAGCTGGCGGCTTCCGGCATCAGGGCCGTGGCGTCGTCCTTGCGCCGCGTCGCCAGGGCGAGGTCGAAGGGCGTGAAATCGCCGTGTGCCGGCAAGGTCAGCAGCGCTGCCAGGGGCTGCTGCAGGTCCGCCGGCAGCTGGTCGACGTCCAGCGCCACCGGTTTGTCGCGCAACGCGGGGTCGACATGGACCCGCGCGAAGTAGCGGTCGACCTCGCCGTGCAGCAGCTCGGCCTCCACGGCGAGGCCGCTCTCCAGGGCGGCGCGGGCCTGCTCCCCGCAGGCCGACTCGCGCGGCTCGTCGCCCAGTGGCGTCTGCCAGGCCAGCAGGAAGCGCGCATGGCGTGCCAGCACGGCGCACACCCGCGGCGCCCCGGGCGGATCGGTGGCCTCGGTGCCTGCCTCGCGCCGCAGCAGGACCGCATCCGACACCGGCTCCCGCCAGGCATCGACCACGGAACGCTTGACGAACACGGCCGGGTAGGCGTCGCCGCCCACGTTGTTCTCGGCCCCGAGCTCCGGCCCAAACAACAGCACCAGCAGGACGGCGCTTCCGACGCGCAGCCCCGTGCGCGGCCTGCGGCCGGGCCTGGCGGCCCGCTGCCACAGCGCCAGGCCCAGGAAAGCCAGGGCGAGCGCCAGCGCCATGTGCACGACCTGATCGTTGCGCAGGTAGAAGCCATCCGTGCCCCAGAGGTCGAAGCCGCGCCACCGCCGGGTGGTCCACGACGCCACGCCCGCGAAGGCACCCAGCAGGAGCGCACTTCCCGCCAGCGAGATGACCGCCGGTGACATCCGTGCCACGAAGGCGCCGGTTCCGCTGCGCTTGTCGCGCTGATGCAGGCAGGCACCGACCAGCACGGCCACGAGAGACAGTGTCCCCCAGCGCAGGCCGGCACGGCCATCGTGGCTGAGGGCCGCGATGGCGGCAACGAGGTTGAACAGGGATGCGGCGCCGAACCAGACCACCGCCTGCCGGTTGAGCGGAACATGCGTGGGAGGCGCGGAAGAAGCAGGCTCGGAGGCGGCGTCAACGGCAGGCGGTTCGGTGTTTTCCACGGCAAGGTCCCATCGACTCCCATCCAGGGAGCTGCCGCATTCTGCAGCACCTGGCTGCTGCGCAACCGCTTCAGGCCGTCCCCGGCGGTGGGGCAGCCGCGCTCCGCTCGTCCCGCGCCACCCGGCCGTCGACCAGTTCGATCTGCCTGTCGCAGCGCGCGGCCAGGCGCATGTCGTGGGTCACCACCACGAACGACGTCCCGAACTCGTGGTGCAGCCGGCGCAGCTGCGCGAACACCTCGTCGGCCGACCCGGTGTCGAGGTTGCCCGTGGGCTCGTCGGCCAGCACCAGGGGTGGATTCAGGATCAGCGCGCGGGCGATCGCCACGCGCTGCTGCATGCCCCCCGACAGCTCGCCCGGCCGCTTGTGCAGCGCCTGCGCCAGGCCCACCGCGCTGAGCAGCTCGGTGGCCCGCTGTTGCGCCCGGGGGGTGATGCGCCCTTCACTGAGCAGCACCGGCAGGGTCACGTTCTCCAGCGCGCTGAAGGCCGGCAGCAGGTGATGGAACTGGAACACGAAACCCAGGGTGTGACGGCGGCGCAGCGTGCGCGCCTGGTCGTCCAGGGACTGCACCTCCTCGCCCTGCAGGCGGTAGCTGCCGGAGGTCATGCGCTCGAGCAGGCCCAGCACATTGAGCAGCGTGCTCTTGCCCGACCCCGAGGGCCCCACGAGGGCGATGAACTCCCGCGGGTCGATGCGCAGCGACAGCCCATGCAGCACCTCGACCTCGTTGGGCTGCCCCGTGTTGTAGCGCTTGCGCACCTCGCTCAGCTCGAGCAGGGGGGACTGCGCATCGCTCGGGGCACCGTGCCTGTCGTCCATCGCCGCTACATCCGGATGGCCTGCGCGGGGTCGAGCCGCGCGGCGCGCCGCGCCGGGGCCACGGCCGCCAGCACCCCGCAGGCCGCGGCCAGGGCGGCCACCTGCGCGGCCAGCGGCCAGGTCAGGTGGATGGGAAACAGCGGCAGGCCGTCCGAGCCATGCACCAGGGCCGAGAACAGGCCGATCATCCCCAGCGCCAGCAGCAGCCCCAGCACCGAACCGCTGACACCCACCAGCCCCCCCTGCAGCAGGAAGATGCGCATGACCTGGCCGCGCGTGGCGCCCATGGCGCGCAGGATGCCGATCTCGCGCTGCTTCTGCACCACCGACACCACGAGCACGCTGGCCATGCCCAGCACCACCACGAGCATCACGATGGCGCGGATCAGGCCCGTGCTGATGGACTGCGCCTTCAGGGCCGAGACCAGCTGCGCGTTGGTCTCCTGCCAGCTCTCGATCTTGCCGGGGAACTGCACGCGCAGCCGCGCCGCCATGTCGCTGGCCTGCCAGACGTCGTCGAGGGCCAGCTCGAGGTGGGTGGCGCCACCCGGTAGCCCCAGCAGGCTCTGGGCGGTGCGCAAGGGGACGATGACGGCGCGCCGGTTGAGGTCGCGCACCCCAAGGTCGACCAGGGCCGTGACCCGCACCGACTCGTTCACCGTGCCGGTGGCCACCGAGAAGCGGTCGCCCACGCGCACCCCCAGGTCGGCCGCGAGGTCCTTGCCGATGATGGCGTCGCCCGGCGCCAGGCGCGCCCTGCCCGCGACCACCTTGCCGCGCAGGCCGACGATGCGGTCATAGCGTTCCAGCTCCACCCCGGTCAGCGCGATGGCCGGCGAGGCCTCGCCGCGCAGGCCCAGCCCGGCCCCCTGCACCATGGGCGAGACGGCCCGCACGCCGGGCGTGCGCTCCAGCACCGGCAGCAGGGCCTGCCAGTTCGGGATCGAGCGCAGGCGCTGGGCACGCGGCTCGGTGTCGGTGAGGGCGATGGCGTCGGCACCCTGCCCGCCCGCCGGCACCACCACGTCTTCCGGGGCCTTCACGCTGACGTGCGCCTGCGCCCCCAGCGTCTTGGTGAGGGTGTTGCCCTGCAGCCCGGTGATGAGGGCGGAGATGTAGGCGACCACCGCCACGCCCGCGGCCACGCCCACCATGATCAGCCAGGTCTGCATGCGCCCCTCGCGCAGGAAGCGGACGGCGACCCGCCATTCGAAACCGAGTCCGGGACGGGCGTCGGAGAAGCGCATGACTCAGCGGCCCATGGCCTCGCTCATGGTGGCGAGCGCATCGGGTGCGCGGTCGGCGGCGCCCATCGCCAGGGCCTGCGCCAGCGGCACCGGCCTCGAGCGCACCCGCCCGCCCGGCGGCGGCGAACTGCCCAGCACCACGGCCTCGCCCTCGCCCACCCCGTCGAGCACCTCGACCGCATCGGTCGTGCGCAAGCCCAGCCTGAGCGCTTGCGCCGTCACCCGACCGTTGCGCACCACCCAGACGACCGAACCCTCCCGCAGGGCGCTGCCAGGCAGCACGCGGGCGCGGTCGCGGCGCCCCGTCTCGACCTCGATCGACAGGGTCATGTCCTCACGCAGGAACGCTGGCGGCGCATGGCCCTCCAGCGCCAGCTTGACCTCGATCGACCCGCGCTGCGAATCCACCACCGGCGCGATCGACTGCACCCGCGCGTGAAACGGCTGCGCCGGGAACGCGTCGGCCACGACGCTGGCCAGTTGCCCGACGGCGAGCTGCGCCAGGAACCGCTCATCGACCTGGGCCACGAGCTGGATGGGCCCCTGCAGGGCCAGGGAGAGCAAGGCCTTGCCAGGCTGCACGATCTGCCCGGGCTCGACCTGGCGCAGCAGCACGCGGGCATCGGCCGGCGCGCGCAGGCGGGTCTGATCGAGCCGCACCTCGGCCAGGGCCCGAGCCGCCTGCGCCATCTCGAGCTGCGCCTGGGCCTGGACGACGTCCGTCCCCTGGTCGAGGTTGGCCTGGCGCTGCGCCTGGGCGGCGGCCTGCTGCGCCTCGGCGACGTCCAGCGCGCGCCGGGCCTCGGTGCGGCGCGAGTCGCTGAGAAAGCCCTGGGCCACCAGCGCCTCGGTGCGTTCCATCTCAACCCGGGCCGCATGCAACGTGGCCTCGGCCTGTGCCAGCGTGGCCAGGGTGCCGCGCCGCCCGGTGCTGCGCAGGCCCGCCCAGCGCGCCCGGGCCTGCTGCTCGCCGGCGCGCGCTTGCGCCAGGGCCGCCTCGGCCTCCGCGCTGTCCAGCTGCACCAGCACCTGGTCCTTGCGCACCAAGTCGCCTTCCCGGTACAGCACCTGGTCGACCCGCCCCGTGACCGTGCTGCCGATGTCGACCCGCGTCACCGCCGCCATCCGCCCCGTGAACTGCAAGCTGCGCACCAGCGGGGCCTGCTGCACCACAACGGTGGTGACCACGGGAGAACGCCCCAGCCAGGCCCCGGCAGCGAGCACCACCAGGGCCCCTGCGACCAGCCACAACCAGCGGGATTTCATCGTCATGATCCTGGCATTGTCGCCCCGGGCACACACCTGCCCCTGGGCCAGCCGCATCGGCGACGGGTCATCCCACGCCTGGGCCCGCCCACTGATCACTGCGGCCCTGCAGCCGGGCCTCGACCTGGCGCCGGAAGGCCCTGGGCGTCATGCCCTTGATCTCCAGGAAGCGCCGGTTGAAGTTCGCCAGGTTGTTGAACCCGACGTCATAGCAGACGTTGCCGATGTAGCGGTCGGTCTCCATCAGGAGCTGGCAGGCCTTGGCGATGCGGACCCGGTTCACGAAGTGGGTGAAATTGCTGCCGGTGGCCATCCGGAACTGCCGCGAGAACTGGGTGCGGCTCATGCCGACGCGCTCGCTCAGCGCATTCAGGCACAAGGCTTCGCTGCAGTTCTGGGTGATGAAGTCGATGATCGGCCCCATCTTTCCCATGTCGGCCTTGCTCGCCGGGGCGATCTTCGGTGGCACGCTCGACAGCAGGCGATAGTCGCTGCAGCGGGCCAGCTGGCACATCATCCCCAGGAACACGGCCAGCCGTTCGCCGCCACGCAGGACCTTGATGCGCTCCAGCTGAGGACGGATGCTTTCCGACACGCCCAGGAACTCGATGCCGTAGCGGGCCCGGTCCAGCATGGGCAGGGTGTCACGCAGCTCGACCATCCACTCGGCACTGCGGCGCAGCGGCTCATCGGAGAACAGCAGCACCATGTCCCGCAGGGCCACCCCGGAGGCCGGCACGTCCGTGGACACCCAGTTGTGCGGCAGGTGCGAGCCGATCAGCACGAGCTGGCCGGGCTCGAACTGCCCGACGTAGTCGCCCACGAAGACCTTGCCGGAAGTGTCCGTGATCAGGTGCAGTTCGTACTCGTCATGGCAGTGCCAATGCACCAGGGGGCTGGGAAAGCCATGGTCAAGGTACTGCACCGTGCCCATCTGGTCCTTGGGCTCCAGGCTCAGAAACCGGCTGCGAAAGAGGCTGCTTTCCAACTCGGGCTTGCTGGTACATCGAGTGCTCATGCACTGCTCCCTCATCGAACGGTCCAGTCCAACCTGCAGACTTCCTGACACTGACTTGGTTGACAGGCATCGCTTCGCTCCTGTTGGAGGTCGGCACCTGCCCCACGAAGATTCCTGATGCCCGCCTGCCACTTTCGGCGGGCCCACCAGCATGGCCGCACAGGTGACTTGAAGCGGAAAATAGCAGCGCTGCAAAGGCGGGGGGCCCTCCATCCGCCAGCGGTGAGCCCTCACACCCGCCGCGGATATTACTTTCTGTCACATGCCTCAACAAGTGGGCGACACCGGCCCAGCCGCCGACTTACATGCAGGGTCCAAGTTGTGACGGTGTGTGACGCGACCCGTCCCCTTTCCTGCGCCTGCGTCCACGGACAGTTACAGAGACCCCAGGAGGGGCCTGGATGATCTCGCCAGTGCAGGTGACATGATTTGTCGTGCGCATTTCTTGCAAGCCTTCCCTGCAATGCCGAGGGTCAAGATCATGGTCAAGAAGCTTTCTCTTTTCAACACGTCCCTTGTCGCTGCAGCCGTGTCGCTGAGCGCATGTGGCGGTGGCGGCTCGTCGAGTTCGTCGGCCACACCGGCCAGTGGAGCCTCCGCCCCTGCGCCCTCCGCACCCGCACCCGCACCCGCACCCGCAACCGCACCCCCACCCGCACCCGCACCCGCCCCCGCACCCGCACCCGCCCCCCCACCC
>CBINPE010000136.1:0-13437 GCA_966252435.1 uncultured Burkholderiales bacterium
CCGCCATTGGTGCCGGTGCCCCGACGCCATGCTTTTGTTGAGAACCAATCGGTGGCCTGCGAGAGTTTCGCGGGCCGCCGATGGTGCTGGCGCGCTGGGGCGGGGAGCCCTGTGGAGCGAAGTCAAGGAGGAGCGGGCGCAGCCCGCGGGGGACATGAGCGGAACAGGGCTCCCCGCTCCAGCGCGCTTGCTCCACCGTTGCCGCCTCTTCTCTTCTTCCATGCCATGTCTTCAATGAACTTTGATTTGACGGGTCGCCAAGGGACATTTCCCCGCATTGCCCGGTCCACGGACTTCGTACGCTTGCCGCCGAGGGCATCCCTGCCGGGATGGTCCCTGTCTTCCTTCATTCCAGAGCGAGGAGCGCGCGATGTCCCTGGTCCTTCCCGTCCCCGCGAGCCCGCAAGCCAGCGGTGCGCCTGCGCCGCAGGTCAGAGCCCACAAGCGCTGGAAGGCCGGACAGGCGATGGCGGAGAAGCAGCAGTGGGTCGGCGCCGCCGAGGCCTTCGAGCAGGCCAGCCAGTGGCAGGCCGAGCCCGCCTACGCGCTGGCCGCGGTGCATGCGTTCATCAAGTCGGGCCGTTCGGACCGGGCCGTGACCGTGGTGCGCAAGCTGCGCGCGTTGCACCCTGAGCTGGTTGTCGCCGCCACGCTGGAGTCTCACGCCCTGCTGGCCCTGGGGCGCAACGCCGAGGCCGTGGCCTGCCTGCAGGGCCTGCCCGCGCACTTGCCCAGGGACCACCATGTCTGGCTCTCGCTGGCCGTGGCGCTGCAGCGCTGCAGCCGGCACGAGGAGGCCATCCAGGCCTTCGTGCGCGGGCTGGGCATGAAGATGGACAACGCGGTGGGCCATTTCCGCATGGGCATGTCGTTCAAGGATCTGGGCATGAAGGCCGAGGCCGCCGAATGCGTGCGCACGGCGCTCACCCTGGGGCTGGACTCGAGTGAGCTGGCGGCGCGCGGCCAGCTGGTCTTCCTGGAGCGGGAAGCCTGCCGCTGGCCCCAGGCCGAGCAGGCGATGCAGGAACTGCGCGCCGCGCTCAAGGCCACGCCCGATGGCCTGGCGCTGGAGACCGGGCCGTTCCCCCATGCCGTGTTCTCCGACGACCCGCTGGAGCAGCTGAAGGTGGCTCGGCACTACGCCGCCCACGTGCAGCGCAGCGTGCATGTGCTGCCGCGCGTGTCGCGCCGGCAGCCCGGGCGCATCCGGCTGGGCTATGCCTCGGCCGACTTCCACCAGCACGCCACCAGCCAGCTGATGGTCCAGATGCTGGAGAACCATGACCGCAGCCGCTTCGAGGTGACCCTGTTCTCGACCGGGCCCGACGACGGCAGCGACATGCGCCAACGCATGCGGGCCTCGAGCGAGCATTTCGAGGACCTGCGAGGCCGCAGCTTCGAGGCGGTGGCGCAGCGCGTGCGCGAGTGCGGCATCGACATCCTGGTCGACCTCAAGGGCGCGACACACGACACCCTCCTGCCCGTGTTCGCCTGCCGGCCCGCGCCGCTGCAGGTGACGTGGCTGGGCTTTCCCGGCAGCACGGGCGCGCCCTACATCGACTACTTCGTCGGCGACCCCATCGTGACGCCGCTGGCCCATGCGGCCCACTTCAGCGAGAAGATCGCCCAGATGCCGGTGTGCTACCAGCCCAACGATTCGCGGCGCGCACGACCCATGCCCGCTGCGCGCAGCGAGTGGGGCGTGCCGGACGATGCGCTGCTGTTGTGCGGCTTTCACCAGTCCTACAAGATCTCGCCCGAGGTGTTCGATGTCTGGTGCCGCCTGCTACAGGCCGAGCCGCGCGCACGGCTGTGGCTGCTGCAATGGAACACCAACGTGCAGCGCGCGCTGGAGGCGGCGGCCGAGGCCCGCGGCATCCCGCGAGAGCGTCTGCTCTTCGCGCCGGTGGTGCCATTGGCGCAACACCTGAGGCGCCTGGCCTGCGCCGACCTCTACCTGGACGCCTGGCCCTGCAACGCCCACACCACCGCCGGTGAGGCGCTGTGGATGGGGGTGCCCGTGGTCACACTGGTCGGCCAGACCTTCGCCCAGCGCGTGGCGGCCAGCCTGCTCAACGCGGTGGGGCTGCCACAGCTCGTCTGTGAAAGCACCGCTGCCTACGAAGGCTGCGCCCTGGGCCTGCTGCGCGACACCGCGGCGCGCCAGGCGCTGCGTACCCACCTGCAAGGACAGGGCCGGGAGAGTCCGCTGTTCGACGGGGCGCGCTTCGCCCGTGACTTCGAGGCGCTGCTGCTGCGCATGTGGGAGCGCCGCGTGGCCGGGCAGGCGCCGGTCGCGCTGCCGGCGATGCAGTCACAGGCGCTGGAGGCGATGGCGCCCGTGGCCTGAAACCGGCCCGACCGGACCGCTTGCAAGGGGGTTCCAGACCAGGACTTGCCCAAAACAAGGCGTATTTCACGGTTTACATCGTGCTTTTGGCCTTTCCCTGGAGGGGGACACTCGGGACCATTCACAACCTGTGATTTTTTTCCGAGGAGTGGTCATGTTCAAACTGCCCCCCATCCACCTTTGCATCATGCAACCGGGCGGCTATGTGCACTCTCTCGGGTTCCTGGACCCCGCGCAGTACTTCCGCCACCAGTTCCGGCGCATGGGGGCCCAGGTCAGCATGAGCAAGAACCGGCTGCGCCACGACGCGGTGAACTTCATCTTCGGCGCCCACCTGGGGTTCGACCCGGCCCTGCGCGAGCGCCACGACTGCATCTTCGTCAACCTCGAGCAGCTGGGGGAGGGCGGGGCGCAGGTGTCGCAGAACTACCTGCGGCTGCTGGCCACCTCGGCCGTGGTCGACTATGACGCCCGCAACGTGCCGGCCTACAACAGCGAGCGGCCGGACGATGTCCCGGTGGTGCCGCTGTGGTTCGCACCCTACCTGCGCAGCCCGGACGTGCTGCCCCTGGCCGAGCGCCCGATCGACCTGCTGTTCATCGGCAGCATGAACGAGCGCCGGCAGGCCTTGCTGGACCGCATCCAGGCGCAGGGCGTGACCGTGAGCCAGTTCGACAGCCCCCTGTATGGGCCGGAGCGCGACCAGTTCATCCAGCAGGCCAAGGCTGTCTTCAACGCCCACTTCTACGCCACCAGCCGCTTCGAGCAGGCGCGGGTGTCGAACTGCCTGTCGCTGGGCACCCCGGTGATCTCGGAACGCAGCCCACTGACCGGGCCCGACGCTGCCTTCGAGCACAGCGTGATCTGGGTCGACGACGCCGGGATGGACGCCTTCTTCGCCCAGACCTTCGGGACCCCCGCGTTCTACAGCCAGGCCGAACAGGCCCTGGCGCACTTCACTCAGCATGACCCGGTGGAGGCGTACGCCGACCTGCTGGCCTTCGCGGTGGGCTATGCGAAGACCCGCCGCGAGCAGCGCGGGCCCAGCTCGTGGCGGCCGACGCAGATCAACCTGGGCTCGGGCAAGGACTACAAACTGGGCTGGTTGAACGTCGACATCCTGGAGCGTGCCCAGCCCGACGTGGTGCTCGACCTGGGGCGTCCGGTGACCTTCCCCGTGAGGGTGGAAAGCCCTCTGGTGGGGCCGGTCGACCTCACCAGCGGCAGCATTTCGGTGGTGTACGCCAACAACGTGCTTGAGCATGTGCCCGACCTGCCCCAGCTGATGACGAACTGCCTGGCGCTGCTCAAGACGGGCGGAACGATGCACCTGGAAGTGCCCTACGAGCATGCCGCCACCGCGTGGCAGGACCCCACCCACGTGCGGGCCTTGAACGAGAACTCCTGGCTGTACTACACCGACTGGTTCTGGTACCTGGGCTGGTTCGAGCACCGCTTCTCGGTCCAGAACTCCACCTACCTGGACAACGCCCTGCAGCCTTGCCAGAGGGAACAGGCCGCCTTCATGCGGGTGGTGCTGGTGAAGGTGCAGACCTCCCCGCAGGAACGCATGACGGCCCGGGTGATGCGACCCGACTTCGCCTTGCCGGACGACACCGGCCTGCTGCATACCTTGCAACCACAGCGCCTGGGCGGCGCCAAGACCATGCCACACCGCAGCCTGCACACAGCCTGACACGCGGCCGGCAGGCCGTGAAAGCTGTCACAAATTGTCACACTAGGTGAAACCCGGGTCAGAATTTTTCTGACAAGCGGTATGGATGAATCTGGACTCAAGCTACAGAGATGGGCTGATGTTGGCGGCCAAATGAGCTGTTCACAATTCGTTTCACGCTGAGACGTTTTCCCAGCCCGATCAACGAAACGAACAGACAAGGTGGAAGCCATGAATGCTGATCAAGTCCTGACTGAAATCCGCGAAGCCAACCTTTCCTACCTGATGCTGGCCCAAAGTCTGATTCGCGCTGATCGCGAACAGGCCCTGTACCGTCTTGGCGTGACCGAGGAAAGCGCGGCCATGATCGCCATGCTCACGCCCGCCCAGATGATGAAGATCGCCTCCGGCAACACGCTGCTGTGCCGCTTCCGCATGGACGACGACCTGGTGTGGGGCCTGCTGACCAACCATGGCAAGGGCTCTGCCAACGACACCACCAACCGCCTGCACGCCAGCATCCTGCTGGCCGGCCGCCACCAGGAAGCGGCCTGAACCCCTGATCCGATCCCCGTGCCGAGCCCGCCGCCTGCCAGCCGCGATTCCTCAACCTTCGGAGCAGCCCCATGCGCAGCAAAAGTATCCTCTCGGAAGCCAAGCAGATCGAGCGTGCCGTCACCCTGATCAACCTGGGCGCCCGGCTGCAGGTGCTGGAGTCGGAAACGGACCTGTCCTACGAGCGGCTGCTGCGGCTGTACAAGGAAGTCTCGGGCAAGTCGCCCAGCAAGGGCCAGCTGCCGTTTTCCACCGACTGGTTCATGACCTGGCAGCCCAACATCCACGCCAGCCTGTTCCTCAACATCCATGAGTACCTGAACAAGGTGGCTGAGCTGGATGAGATCGACACGGTGATCAAGGCCTACAAGCTCTACCAGGAGCAGACGACCGCCCAGAACCTGGAAGCCCTGTTGTCCATCACCCGCGCCTGGCGGCTGGTGAAGTTCGTCGACAACGGCATGCTCACGCTGACTCAGTGTTCCAAGTGCGGCGGCAAGTTCGTGACGCATCCCCATGAAATTGCCAAGCATTACGTGTGCGGGCTGTGCAGCCCCCCGGCGCGGGCCGGCAAGGGCAAGTCCGCCGGCGGGATCCAGATGCACTGAGTCGGATGGCGGTGGCGGGCCGCTGCGGATTCGAGAACATCCGCACACCCGGGCCGCCGATGTCGAAGATTTTTCAAAGATTTGATTCAAGTTTTTCGTGGCGTGGTCGAAGTTTCAGGTGACGCGAAAGCGTCTTCTTGCTTGTCTCCTCCCGGCACACTCGTGTGCCTTCCAACGGGCCTTCGGGCCCGTTTTTTTTGGGTCAGCGCGTGACAGAGGCCACGCTGCTGGCCTGGTTTTAAAATTGACGTTTTTGCAGAGCGCTTTGTTTTGATGTCCAGGCAAATTCACGAGGGCCCGCCCCGCTTGGCCGCCGCCAGCGGATCGGGTGGCCGTCGTCGACGCCCGGCTTGCGCTCCGCGCGGCAACGCGCTGCTGTACACCCTGCTGGCCTTGGTGCTTGGGGGCATCGGCCTGGCCATCGGCATCTCGCATTACCAGGAGGCCGAGCGTGCGTCCACGGTCCAGGCCACGGTGGGCGAGATCACCGCCATCGTCGGGGCGACCCAGCAGAACTTCAGCCAGCACAGCTACATCGGGCTGACAACCGCCGTGGCGGTGCGCAGCCAGGTCATTCCGGCCACCCTGACGTCAGGGCAGAACGCCACCACGGCGACCAACAAGTTCGGCGGGCGGATCCTTCTCCTGGACAACAACGCGCTGACGCCCGGAACGGCCCAGCTGACCTACCACGCCATCCCGGGCGACATCTGTGCAAGCCTCGTGAATGGCACGCAAAGCCTTGCGCGCCGCATCCAGGTGGGCAGCGGCGAAGTCAAGCCACTGGACGGTGTCGTCTCACTCACGGCGCTGGCCACGCAATGCAATGCGCCCGATGGGGTCCACATCGTCTGGACCATCGGGCGGATCTGAGGATGGCAGCCTGGGTATGACAATCCGGCCTTGAGGTCGTGTTCGGGCCTCGAGGGCCTGGGTTGAGGCCCCTGCCCGGAGAAGGGCGGACTTTGCCACCTAATTGAAGCCATCGCCCCTGCAGCCCGTGGCTCAAGCGCGCCCGACAGGCGCCGATATTCCCGGCAAGTCCGGCATCGCGCCGGAGGTTCCTGGGTAAACACCATGTTTGTGCTCATTGGCTGGGGTGTCGTGCTGGTCTGCGTGTTCGGCGTCTTCATCGCCCACGGCGGCAACATCAGCGTCGTCCTGCATGCGCTGCCCTTCGAGATGATCACCATCGGCGGTGCCGCGGGCGGGGCCTTCGTGGCCAACAACCAGACCAAGATCCTCAAGGCCACGATGAAGGGCTTGAAGGAGTGCTTCAAGTCGTCGCACTTCAACAAGGCCCGCTACATGGAGCTGATGGCCTTGCTCTACGACCTGCTGCAGAAGGCACGCAAGGAAGGCCTGATGTCGATCGAGAAGGACGTCGAGGATCCGCACAGCTCGGCCATCTTCCAGAAGTACGCCACCGTCGGCAACGACCACCACGTGGTCGAGTTCATCACCGACTACCTGCGCATGATGGTCTCGGGCAACCTCAACGCCCACGAGATCGAGAGCCTCATGGACAGCGAGATCGAGACCCACCACCACGAGGCGCACGCCCCGGTGCAGGCCATCGCCCGACTGGCCGGTGCACTGCCGGCCTTCGGGATCGTGGCCGCGGTGCTTGGGGTGGTCAACACCATGGGCTCGGTGGGCCAGCCGCCCGCCGTGCTGGGCGGCATGATCGGCTCGGCCCTGGTCGGCACCTTCCTGGGCATCCTGCTGGCCTATGCCTTCGTCGAGCCGCTGTCCGGCCTGCTGGAGCAGAAGATCGACGAGGGCGGCAAGGAACTGCAATGCATCAAGACCACCCTGCTGGCCAGCATGCAGGGCTATGCGCCGCAGGTGGCCGTGGAGTTCGGCCGCAAGGTGCTCTATTCAGGTGACCGCCCCACCTTCGCCGAGCTGGAAGCGCACGTGAAGGGCAAGAAGTAAGCAAGCCCGCTCCACGACGCAGACCGCACGCATCCATCCCGCAGACGGAGTCCTTCCATGGCCGGCGACGCCAAGAAACTGCAGCCAATCATCGTCAAGAAGATCAAGAAGGGCGGCCACGCCGCGCACGGCGGTGCCTGGAAGATCGCCTATGCCGACTTCGTGACCGCCATGATGGCGTTCTTCCTGCTGATGTGGCTGCTGGGATCCACCACCGAGGGCGACAAGAAGGGCATCGCCGACTATTTCAGCTCGCCGCTCAAGGTGGCCATGCTGGGCGGTGGCAGCGGCTCGGGGGACTCTTCCCACGTCATCAAGGGCGGTGGCACCGACCTCACGCGCAGCGTCGGGCAGGTCAAGCGCGGCGACATCGAGGCCCCGCGCAGCACCGTGAATTTGTTGGCACTCAAGGCCGAGCAGCACCGCGAACGCGCCCGCCTGGAAGCGCTGCAGCAGAAGGTCGCCGAGAAGATCGCCGCCAACCCCAAGCTGGCAGCCGCCAAGGGCCAGATCCGGCTCGACATGACGCGCGACGGCCTGCGCATCCAGATCGTGGACGAGAACAACCAGCCCATGTTCGACAGCGGCAGCGCCGTCGTCAAACCCACCATGCGTGAAATATTGCGCGACATCGGCGCGGTGCTGGCCGAGGTGCCCAACCACCTGACGCTCGAGGGGCACACCGACGCCCAGCCCTTCGGCGCCGGGGAGCGCGGCTACAGCAACTGGGAGCTCTCCAGCGACCGCGCCAATGCCTCGCGGCGCGAGTTGCTGGCCGGCGGCCTGCCCGAAGACCACGTCCTGCGCGTGCAGGGCCTGGCCCACAGTCTGCCCCTGCTGCCCAAAGAACCCACCAGCCCCGCCAACCGGCGCATCAGCATCATCGTGATGAACCGAGAGGCGGAAGAGCGGATTTTTCGCACACCCGCGGAGGGTCCGGAGGCGGCCACAGAGGGCAATCCACCCTCAATTTCCCCGGGTTCCACCCGATAACCCCATCAGTGCCAAGACAGGCAGTCAGGCAAGTACCCCAGCGAGGAATCCCATGAGCACACAAACCGACATGAAATTCTTGATCGTCGACGACTTCTCCACGATGCGTCGAATCGTTCGGGGATTGCTCAAAGAAATTGGCTACAACAACGCCGAGGAAGCAGAAGACGGCGCGGTCGCGCTGACGATGCTCAAGGGCGCGAAATTCGATTTCGTGGTCAGCGACATCAACATGCCCAACATGACCGGCTTCGACCTGCTGGCCGCGATCAAGAAGGATGACTCGCTCAAGCACCTGCCGGTGCTGATGGTCACGGCCGAGGCACGCAAGGAAGACATCGTGCGCGCCGCGCAGGACGGCGCTGCCGGCTACATCGTCAAGCCCTTCACCAAGGCCACCTTGGAGGAGAAGGTGATGAAGATCATGCAAAAACTCGCTGCCACGGCCTGATGGACGAAGGGGACATGGAAATGAAAATGGACGACGTTTCTGAGTGGGAAGCCGCCTTGGCAGCAAGCAACGCGGCACCCGCGGCCGCGCCAGCGGCCACATCGACCACCCCGCCGATCTCCGGCGGCGGCGCCTCCCCCGAAGTGTTCCAGCAGCTGGGCCAGATCACCCGCCAGCTGCATGACACCCTGATGCAACTGGGCGTGATGCCCAAGCTGCAGACCGCCGCCCAGGGCCTGCCGGATGCCCGCAGCCGCCTGAGCTACATCGCCCAGAAGACCGGCGAGGCGGCCGACAAGGTGCTGAACTCGGTCGACCAGGCCAAGCTGGAGCATGCCAACATCGCCGCCGAGACCCGCCGCATCGCCGACGCGCTGCTGTCGGATCCGGTGAAGGCCGTGGCCTCGGGCTCGGTGATCAACTTCGTCAATGACGTCGAGGCAGCCACTGCGCGCATCGACCAGCACCTGACGGACATCATGATGGCGCAGGACTTCCACGACCTGACCGGCCAGGTGGTGGCCAAGGTGGTGAGCCTGGCGACCGACCTGGAGGACAGCCTGGTCAAGGTGCTGCTGCAGGCCGCGCCGCTGGAGCTGACGCAGAAGCAGGAACGCGAGGCCCTGCAGGGGCCCGTGGTCAACCCGGAGGGCCGCACCGATGTGGTGGCCGACCAAGGCGAAGTGGACGACCTGCTGGCCAGCCTGGGTTTCTGACCCGGCTTGCCCAGCACGCCGCGCAAGCGACCTTCGGGTCGCTTTTGGCGTTGGCGTGGCGCAGGAGGGTGGGGCGGGGGGCGTTGCGGCGGTATCTCACACCTGCCAGAGAAGTCCAGCATTCCCCCTGCTATTGGGCCGATCGGCCGGGGAGGGCGCTGCCGACAATGTGCTGAACCCATTGACCTTTGGTGGCGTATGGCCTTGCCCATGAAACAAAAGCACAAGCAACTCGTCGTCCCGCCCAAGCCCGTGCAGGCCGCCGCCATGCCGGTGGCACCGGCCGGATCGGCCCTGGAAGATGGCATGGCGCGTGCGCGCTCAGGCGGCATGCCGTTGCCGGAGCTGCTGGATCGTGCCCAGCGCCTGCACCAGGACGGCCTGGCCGAGGCCTCGGCCGCGCTGTACGAGAGCTGGATCGCCCACACGGACTCGCCCATGCGCCATGTGGCGTGCTTCAACTGGGGGACCGTGCTCGGTGCCCTGAACCGCCACAGCCAGGCCGAGCAGGCCTACCTGCAGGCCCTGGCGCTCCAACCTGATTTCCTGCACGCCCGGCTCAACCTCGGCCATCAGCTCGAGCACCTGGGCCGCCCCGAGGAGGCCCTGGCCCAGTGGCGCCTGGTGGTGGCGCAGAGCCGGCCCGACGGCGGCGAGTCGGAGGCGCTGTACCTGCATGCGGTCAACAACCTGGCCCGGCTGCTGGAAATGCAGCGCGCCTTCGACGAATCCGAGCGCTACATGGTGATGAGCCTGGAGGCCAAGGCCGACCAGCCGGACGTCATCCAGCACTACGTGCACCTGCGCCAGAAGAAGTGCGAATGGCCCATCTATCAGAAGGTGGGGGAGGTGACCGCCAACCAGCTGCTGGTGGGCACTTCGCCGCTGGCCATGCTGAGTGCCAGCGACGACCCGGCGCTGCAGCTGCTGGCCGCGCAGCGCTTCGTCGCCAGCAAGGTGCCCAAGCCGCCGCCCCGGGCGCTGCACGCGCAGTACCCGGCGCGCCAGGGGCGCATCAAGATCGGCTACCTGTCGGGCGACCTGTGCATGCATGCCGTGGGCCTGCTGACTGCCGAACTGCTGTCGCTGCACGACCGCAACCGCTTCGAGGTGCACGGCTTCTGCTGGAGCCGTGAGGACGGCAGCGAGCTGCGCCGTCGCCTGCGTGCCGGCATGGACCACTTCATCCCGCTGACCGGCGTCAGCGATGCGGCGGCTGCCCAGCTCATCGCCGAGCGCGGCATCGACATCCTGGTCGACTTGCAGGGCCTGACCAACGGTGCGAGGCCGGCCATCCTGGGCCAGCGGCCGGCGCCGATCCAGGTCAGCTACCTGGGCCTGCCCGGCACCTCGTGCATCCCCGGCGTGGACTGGATCATCGCCGACCACTTCGTGATGCCCGAGGCCCTGCAGCCCTACTGCAGCGAAAAGCCCATCTACCTGCCGCACTGCTACCAGGTCAGCGACCGGCAGCGCGAGGTCGCTCCCATGCCTGCGCGCGCCACCTACGGCCTGCCCGAGGACGCCTTCGTCTTCTGCTCGTTCAACAACAACTTCAAGTTCACCGAGCCGGTCTTCAAGATCTGGATGCGGGTGCTGCACGAGGTGCCTGGCAGCGTGCTGTGGCTGCTGGCGGACAACGCCTGGGCGCAGGAGAACATGCTGCGCGTTGCCGATGCCCACGGCGTGGCGCGCGAGCGGCTGATCTTCGCCCCGCGCGTGGCGCCGCCGGAGTACTTGGCGCGCTTCCAGCTGGCCGACCTGCTGCTCGACACCTTTCCCTACAACGCCGGCACCACCGCCAGCGACGCGCTGTGGATGGGTGTGCCGATCCTGACCTGCTCGGGCCGGACCTACATCTCGCGCATGGCCGGCAGCCTGCTCACGGCGGTGGGCCTGCCGGACCTGATCACGACCTCGCTGGCCGACTACGAGCAGCGCGCCATCCAGCTCGGGCGCGAGCCGCAGCGGGTGAAGTCCTACCGGCGCTACCTGGCCGAGAACGGCCGCAGCTCGCGCCTGTTCGACATCCCGACCCTGGTGCGCCAGATGGACGATGAGTTCGCGCGCATGGCCCTGGCCGAGCGCGAACGCGACGCCCTGCGCCGCGGTGCCACATCGACGACCTCACCCAAGGATGTATCGTGAGCGACCCCAGTGAGTCTTCCCTGCTGAACGAGGACAGCGCGCTGCCGCCGGGCAGCGAGGATGATGCGCTGCTGTACGCCATGGCATGGCTGACGCGGCACCATGGCCGCGAGCGCTCGCCGGCCTCGTTGATCGCCGGCATGCCGGTCTCGGGCGCCGTGGCCCCCGACCAGGCCGTGCGCGTCCTGCGCGAGGCGGGCTTCAATGCCGGCCTGGTGCAGCGTCGCGTGGCCGAGATCCACGCGCTGCTGTTCCCGGTGGTGCTGCTGCTGAACAACCGCGATGCCTGCATCGTCACCCAGCGGCTGGACAACGGCCAGGGCTACGAGGTCGTGATGCCGGGCGAGGAAAGCCACCGCGTCTTCGCGACCGAGGCCGAGCTGGAGGCCGAGTACACCGGCTTCGCCCTGGTGGCCTCGCCCCAGGCGCAGGCCGCCGTCAACGACCACGGCATGGGCGCGTTGCGCGACCCGAAGTCCCACTGGCTGTGGGGCACGATGCGGCGCTTCCTGCCTTACTACCGCTCGTCCCTGCTCGCGGCCATGCTCAGCAACGTGCTGATGCTGGTGAGCGGCCTGGTGATGTCGGTGGTGTATGACAAGGTGATCCCGCACCAGGCCTTCGTGACGCTGTGGGCGCTGGCCTCGGGGGCGTTCATCGCGCTGGTGTTCGACATGATCGCGCGCCAGCTGCGCAGCCACCTCATCGACATGGCGGGGCGCAAGACCGACCTCATCATCGGCTCGCTGCTGTTCCGCCAGACCCTGGCGGTGCGCATGGAGCACCGCCCGGCCTCGGCCGGCTCGTACGCGCACCACCTGTCGCAGATCGAGATGGTGCGGGACTTCTTCACCTCGGCCACGCTGTCGGCGCTGACCGACCTGCCCTTCATCGTGGTGTACGTGGCGATGTGCTTTGTCGTGGGCGGCCCGCTGGGCTGGGTGCTGGTGCTGGCCATCCCGCTGATCGTGGGCATGGCACTGATGATCCAGAGCTCGCTGCGACGCGCCATGATGGCCAACATGCACCAGATGGCCGACCTGCAGGGTGTGCTGGTGGAGGCCGTCGAAGGCCTGGAGGACCTCAAGTCCACCGGCTCGCAGGGCCGCTTCGTGCACCGCTACGAGAGCGCCACCGCTGCCGCGGCCGAGTCCTCGCTGCGCGCGCGCAGCATGTCGAGCTGGACCAGCAACCTGTCCTCGGCCGCCCAGCAGCTGGTGACCCTGGTGATGATGGTGTGGGGCGTGTACCTGATCCACTCCGGCAGCATCACCGGCGGCGCGATGATCGGCGCCATCATGTACGCCGGCCGGGCGGTGGCCCCGCTGAGCAGCGTGGTGGGCCTGGCCACGCGCTACCAGGGTGCGCGCGCCGCGATGGCTGCGCTGGACCAGATGATGAGCCTGCCCGTGGAGCGCGAGCACGGCAAGACCTACGTGGCGCACCACAAGGTGACGGGGCGTATCGGGTTGCACGACCTGAGCTTCTCCTACCCGCCGCAGCACGGCGAGGAGGTGGCGCCCAAGGTGCTCAAGGGCATCAATCTGCATTTCGAGCCGGGCGAGCGCGTGGCCATCCTGGGCCGCATCGGCAGCGGCAAGTCGACCATCCTGCGCCTGCTGGGCGCGCTCTACCAGCCCACCGAGGGCCGCGTGGAGGTCGATGGCATCGACCTGCGCCAGCTGGATCCGGCCGACTTCCGCAACCGCCTGGGCTTCGTCTCGCAGGAGCCGCGCCTGTTCAACGGCAGCCTGCGCGACAACGTGCTGATGGGCCGGCCGATGGTCGACGCCTCGCAGCTGACCGGCGTGGCCAAGCTGACCGGGCTCGACGCCGTCGTGGCCTCGCACCCGAAGGGCTGGGACCTCTCGGTGGGCGAGATGGGTGGGCTGCTCTCGGGCGGCCAGCGCCAGCTGGTGGCCCTGGCGCGCTGCCTGGTCACGCAGCCGCAGATCCTGCTGATGGACGAGCCCACCAGCTCGATGGACGCGCAGTCCGAGATC
>CBINPE010000137.1:0-13363 GCA_966252435.1 uncultured Burkholderiales bacterium
ACCAGTGGATGAACAACATCCAGGACTGGTGCATCTCGCGCCAGCTCTGGTGGGGTCACCAGATCCCGGCCTGGTACGGCACGCAGGGCGAGCTGTTCGTCGCCCGCTCCCAGGAAGAGGCCCAGGCCAAGGCGGCTGCCGCCGGCTACCACGGCCCCCTCACGCGCGACGAGGACGTGCTGGACACCTGGTATTCCGCAGCCCTGGTGCCTTTCTCCAGCCTGGGCTGGCCGGACGCCACCCGGGAGCTGGACCTGTTCCTGCCGTCCAGCGTGCTGGTCACCGGCTTCGACATCATCTTCTTCTGGGTCGCACGGATGATCATGATGACCACCCACTTCACCGGCAAGGTGCCGTTCCGCCATGTCTACATCCACGGCCTGGTGCGCGATGCGCAGGGCAAGAAGATGGCCAAGTCGGAAGGCAACGTGCTGGACCCGGTCGACCTGATCGACGGCATCGAGCTGGCCCCCTTGCTCGAGAAGCGCTCCAAGGGCCTGCGAAAGCCCGAGACGGCGCCGCGCGTGCGCAAGGAGACCGAGAAGGAGTTCCCCTCGGGCATCCCCAGCTTCGGCGCCGACGCCCTGCGCTTCACATTAGCGGCGCTGGCCAGCCTTGGCCGCAACATCAACTTCGACGCCAAGCGTTGCGAGGTCTACCTCAAATTCTGCAACAAGCTCTGGAACGCCACCAATTTCGTGCTGATGAACTGCGAGGGGCAGGACTGCGGCGTGCAGTCGGACTGGGCGCAGCTGCGCACCAGCCCGGCCGACCGCTGGATCGTCGGCGAGCTGCAGCGCGTGGAGGCCGCGGTGGAAAAGGGCTTCGCGGACTACCGGCTGGACAACGTCGCGCAGGCGCTCTACCAGTTCGTCTGGGTCGAGTACTGCGACTGGTACATCGAGATGGCCAAGGTGCAGCTGCAGACCGGCGATGCCGCGGCGCAGCAGGCCACGCGCTTCACCCTGATCCGGGTGCTCGAGGCGGTGCTGCGGCTGCTGCATCCCATCACGCCCTTCATCACCGCCGAGCTCTGGGAACGCGTGGCGCCGGTGGCCGGCAAGAAGGCGGCCGGAGCAGCCGACAGCCTGGTGCTGGCACCCTATCCGCAGGCCCAGGAAGACCGCATCGACCCGGCAGCGCAGGCCTGGATGGCCAAGGTGAAGGCGCTGGTCGGCGCCTGCCGTCAACTGCAGGGCGAGATGAACGTGCCGAGCGGCAAGCGCGTGCCTTTGCTGACCCTGGGCGACACCGCCTTCGTCAAGGAGGTGGTGCCCGTGCTGCGGGTGCTTTGCAAGCTGTCCGAGGTGCAGGTGCTGGAAGACGAGGCGGCCTTCGACGTGGCGGCGCAGCACTCGGCCGTGACGGTGCAGGGCGAGACCCGCCTGGCCCTGCGCATCGAGATCGACGTGGCCGCCGAGTGCGAACGCCTGCGCAAGGAACTCCAGCGGCTGGACGGTGAGATCCTCAAGGCCCAATCCAAGCTGTCGAACGAGAGCTTCGTGGCGCGTGCGCCCGAGGCCGTGGTGGCCCAGGAGCGGCAGCGCATCGCCGATTTCACGGCCGACCGCGAGCGCCTGGCGCTGCAGCTGCGCCGCCTGGAGGGTTCGGCCTGACGGGCGGGCCGGTGGGGCGGCCGGCGCTCAGAGCCGCCGCGCCCACTGGCGCGAGACCACGCAGCAGCTGATGCCGCGCGGTGCGGCCTCTTGCCACTCGACCTCGGCCCCCAGCTGCTTGGCCCGCTTGCGGATGCCGCCCAGCCCCAGCCCGTGTGACCAGTTCTGCGGGCTGTGGCCGACCCCGTTGTCGGTGACGCGCAGCTCCATTTGGTTGTTGAACAGGCGGAAGTGCACGTCCACGCGCCGGGCCGAGGCGTGGGCGATCACGTTGTTGATCAGCTCCCGCAAGATGCGCGTCAAGGCGGACCACTGCACCACGTTGAGCTGGGTGTCGGCATCGAACTCGAACTTCCAGCCCAGTTCGATGTGGGCCGCGCTCAGGCGCTGGGTCAGGTCGGATTTCCATTCCGCCGCGGCATAGGAGAGGCGGTGGTTGGACGCGGCGAGCCCGCGCGTCAGGGTCTTGAGGTCCTGCAGGGTGTGGCGGGCGTATTCCTCGATCTCCGGCGAGGGCGCGGTGTACATCAGCGTCAGCAGGCGTGCGCCGATGTCGTCGTGCAGGTCCTGTGCCAGCCGCGAGCGTTCTTCGTTGCGGCCTTGCTCGACCGCCTGGTCGAAGGCCACCGCCCGGCACAGCTGCTCGATGATGCGGTCGGTCAGGCGCACGTCCTCCGAGGTGAACAGCCGCCGGCCGCGGTGCGCGAAGCGCAGGATCATCGACTGCTGCGACCGCTCCTCGGTGGGGTCCATGGACAGGGTGGGGATCGGCAGCAGCAGGGTGGAGCCGTCGGCGACCACCCGTGCGGCGCTGCTGGTCTTGCGGATGATGCGCAACTCCAGGGGCTCGAACAGCTCCTGCAGCAGCCCCGAGAGCAGGCGCGGCGTGCGGTCGGGGTGCTCCTCGACCTCGCGCGCGACCCGGTACAGCCGCTCGAACATGCGTTCGGCGCTGGGCAGGCTGCTGCCCAGCAGCTGGTTCACCAGCCACTGGCGCGAGCCGATGTACACCCCGATCGACAGGAACAGCGCCAGGGCGAAGGAGGCGAACTGCCCGAGGGAGAACACCGCCACGAACAGCAGGTTGAGCGACATGGCCACGGTGCTCATGGCCGCCAGCAGCGCGAACTCCCGCATCACCTGCTGCGAGCGCGACAGGAAGGGCACCAGCAGCAGCAAGGCCGCCAGGAACACGTACCAGGTGATGGCGCCCATGCCGGCCAGGCCGTGCTGCAGCTCGGGCTGGCTGGCGCTGGCCGCGACGGCCAGGCTCAGCAGCACCCAGGTGACGATCGCGATCACCACGAAGCGGCGCAGCACGATCGCGAACGGATGGGGCTCGGTGCGGTAGGACAGGGTCAGGACCACCATGGTGAGGATGCCCAGCAGGGTGCAGGCCCCCTGGGTCCACCACCAGGCGTTGTCGAGCAGCGCCGCCTGGTTCAGCCCCAGCAGCAGGGCGACGCTGGCCCAGGCGCCCGTGGCCACCCAGCGGCCGTGGCGCAGCGGGTTGGGGTGCATGCAGGCGGCGTGGACGACGGCTGCGGCGGTGACCAGGTCGAAGGCCATGCGCAGGGGCAGGTCGAGCTGCGCCACATGGGGGGGCAGTCCCAGGCGCAAGGCCGACTCGACGCTGATGAACAGGAGATTGCCGGCCTGGCACAGCGACATCAGGGCATAGAGGGCATTGAGCTTGCTGAGCTTGGCCAGGAACACCCCCAGGGCCACCACGTACAGCGCGAAGGCCAGGGGGCTGACCAGCCAGAACATGGCCGGCAGGCCCGACCAGCCGAGGGCGTGCGTGGGCACATATACCAGCTCACCATTGTCAAACAGCAGGCCGAGGTCGGACTGGCCGATCACTTCAGCGAGTTGGGCATGCATCAGCAGGTGCTGGGCACGGTCGACGTCGTGCACGAGCCAGCGGGCCGAACGCTGCAGGGCCTGGGCGTCCGGCGCCACCATCGCCTGGGCCGCGTTGTGCGTCGTCATGGCGATCACGGTACGGCCCACATAGGGCTTGAGCAGGGTTTCCGGCGTGGAGACCAGTTCGATCTGGTCATCATCGCTGCGCTGCCACTGGGCCTCGATCTGCAGCGGCTGGGCGAGGTGCTGGATCAGCAGGCCCCAGCCCAGACAGCCCAGCAGCACGCCCATGGCCAGCACGCGCCAGCGCCAGCCTCGCCACAGGCCACTGGCACTCATTCGCCGAGCACCGGGCTCGAACGTGGCGCTGCTCATGGGAAGGGACGGGTTCATGGCAGCGAGGCGCAAGGGAGCGGGCCGGTGAGGAGAGAGAGAGGGGAAGCGGGGCGGCCAGGCCTTTCGAACCGGGGAGGCAAGGTGTTTTACACCAGGCCCTGCTTGCTGGCCAGCACGGCAGCCTCGGCACGGCTCGAGACGTTCAGCTTCTTGTAGATGGACTTGATGTGGTCGTTCACGGTGAACCACTTGATGCCCATCAGGTTGGCAATCTCCTTGATCGTGAACCCCTTGCTCAGGTAGGTCAGGACCTCGCTTTCCCGCGGCGTGAGGCGTTCGTGGTCGGGCGGGCTGGGGCGGGGCAGGGGCGAGGGCTTGCTGCTGGAGAAGCCGGGCTGGGGCGCCGGGCCGGAGTCCGAGCCGTTGTTGCCCCGGAACTGGGTCAGCAGGCGGCGGGCGATGGCCGGACTGAGGGGAGGCTGGCCCCGCACGATCTTCTGCAGCTCTTCCACCAGCACCTCGAAGCGGTCTTCCTTGAGCAGGTAGCCGTCCGCACCGCACTGCAAGGCGGGGAAGAGGTGGTCGTCGTCGGAGTAGAGCGTGGTGACGATCTTGGTGGCGGGATAGCGCGCCAGCGCGGCCAGCAGTTCGAGGCCGTTGCCGTCAGGCAGTTCCAGGTCCACCAGGATGAGTTTGAATGGGTCGTCGCTTTCGGGAACACCCTCAGCGTTGATGGCCCCGATCTGCCGGCGCGCGGATTCCAGGTCACCGGCCTCGGCGATGAGGATTTCGTCGCTGAAGCTCTCTCGAACCACGCGCGACAAAAAGGCTCGCGCCACTGGGTTGTCCTCTACAACCAGAACCTTCACTGCCATGACCAGCTTACCTTGGGTTGAACTGCGGTTTCGAATCCGCCGATGCTATCAGCGGCTTGGGAAAGGCTCGCGATTTTCACACGAGGCCATGATCGTGCGAGGGCCGCACTCCTACAATCGCTCCGATGAGAATCCTGATTGCCAATGATGACGGCTATTTGGCGCCTGGCCTGGCGGCGCTGGTGCAGGCCTGCACCGGCCTGGGGGAGCTGGACGTCGTGGCGCCGGAGCAGAACGCCAGCGGCACCTCGAATTCTCTGACGCTGAACCGCCCCCTGCAGGCCTGGACGGCGGCCAACGGCTACCGCTACATCAATGGCACTCCCTCCGACTGCGTGCACGTGGCCCTGACCGGTTTGCTCGGACACCGGCCCGACCTGGTGGTCTCCGGCATCAACCAGGGGGCCAACATGGGCGACGACACCCTCTATTCCGGCACGGTGGCCGCCGCCATGGAAGGCTACCTTTTCGGGGTGCCCTCGATAGCCTTCTCCCAGGTGGACAAAGGCTGGGCCCATTTGGAGGCCGCCACCCAGGCCGTGCGGCAGGTGATCGAGGCGGTGCTGCGGCATCCGCCCCCGGGGGCCAACTGGCTGCTCAATGTCAACATTCCCAACCGCGAGGACGCACCTTCGCGGCCCCGGCGGGTGACGCGCCTGGGTCGGCGTCATGCCAGCCAGCCAGTGATCCGCCAGCTCAGTCCGCGCGGCGACACCATCTACTGGATCGGGGCGGCGGGCGACGCTCGCGAGTGCGGCGAGGGCACTGATTTCCACGCCGTGGCCCAGGGCGACATTTCCATCACCCCCCTGCAGATCGACCTGACCGACCATGCCCGGTTGGCCGACTGGGGACGCTGGCAACAGGGAGTCTCCTCATGACCGAACGGAGTTCGCCGAAGTTTCCGCTGCGCCTGGACCAGATGGCTGCCGCCGCGGCCAAGAAGGCCTCCACCGCGTCCCGTCCCAAGCCGGCGCGGCGCGCGGTGGCCGCCGCGCCGTCCTTGATGCGGCCTGCCGGGGTGGGCATGGACTCCGCCGATGTGCGGCTCAAGATGGTGGAGCGCTTGAGGAAGGCGGGTCTGAGCGACGAGCGCGTGCTGGGTGCCATGGCGGCGATCCCGAGGCATCTGTTCGTGGATCCCGGCCTGGTGGCGCAGGCCTATGAAGACACCAGCCTGCCCATCGGCCATGGCCAGACCATCTCCAAGCCCTCCGTGGTGGCGCGCATGCTGGAGCTGCTGCAGGGCGGACAGGTGGCACGCAAACGCGGCGATCTCGGGCGGGTGCTCGAAGTGGGAACGGGCTGCGGCTACCAGGTGGCCCTGCTGTCCCTGCTGGCCCAGAGCGTGATCTCGGTGGAGCGGCTCAAGCCGATGTACGACAAGGCCCGCGACCTGCTGGCCCCGGTGCGGACCAACAACGTGCGGCTGGTCTACGCCGATGGCATCCTGGGCCACCCGCCCAACGCGCCTTATGACAGCATCATCGCGGCGGCGGGCGGGGAAGACTTGCCGGAAGCCTGGCTCACCCAGTTGGCCCCCGGTGGCCGCCTGGTGGCACCGTTGGTGGAGAAGACGTCGCCTGCGGGGCCGCGCCAGGTCCTGGTGGTGGTGGACCGCACCGAGCATGGCCTGCAGCGCAGTTTTCATGAGACGGTGCTCTTCGTCCCCCTAAAATCGGGCACCTTATGAGGATGCTTTCGAACATGCTGTCGTCATTCAAGTTTTCCCTGTCCACTCGACGTTCACCCGCTGTCCTGGCAGCCTGGGCTGGCATCGGGGCCCTCGTGCTGCTGCTGGGGGGCTGTGCCAATCCCAAACTGCGTGCTCCGGTCGAAGAACGGGTGGTGGGAGCATCGCGCCCGGCGGCGGATCCCACCGGGACCGCTTCCTCGCCTACTGCAGCTGTGGCCTCCGGGATTCCTGTGGAGCCCTCGGCACCGGCGCGCATGCCACCGGGTGCAGAAAATGCTGGCAAGCCGGGCTATTACACCGTGAAGCCAGGCGAGACGCTGATCCGGGTCGGCCTTGAGACAGGGCAGAACTGGAAGGACATCGCCAAGTGGAACAACATCGACAACATCAACGTGATCGAGTCTGGCCAGGTCCTTCGCGTCGTGCCGCCGGGCGCCGATCCGGCCGCGATGGGTGCGCGTCCCGTCGTCGCCACCAAGGTGGAGCCGCGGCCCCTGGAGGCCAAGCCCAGTTCTCCGGTCGTGACGCCGCCAGCGCCTGCTGCGGCCCCCGCGGCAGTCCCAGCGCCAGCGCCAGCGCCAGCTGAACCTGTGGCCATCGCCACGGCACCTTCCGGTGCTGCTCCCGCCCCGCCGAAGGAGGATGAGAATGTCAACTGGATGTGGCCGGCCAGCGGCACCGTGATGTCCACCTTCGATGAAGGCAAGAACAAAGGCGTGACCCTCAACGGCAAGCTGGGTGACCCGGTGCTGGCTTCGGCCGATGGCCGGGTGGTGTACGCCGGCTCGGGGTTGCGGGGCTATGGCAACCTGGTCATTCTCAAGCACAACAACACTTACCTGACGGCCTATGCGCACAACCAGGCCCTGCTGGTCAAGGAAGACCAGACCGTGCGCCGCGGCCAGAAAATCGCAGAGATGGGGTCCACCGATGCCGATCGGGTGCAGTTGCACTTCGAGATCCGCAAGCAGGGCAAGCCGGTCGACCCGCTCAAGCTGCTGCCTCCTCGCTGAGCGCCTGCTCGCCACCTTTTCTTCTCCTCTTACCTTCCACTGTTGCGCCATCCTGTCCCGGGGTGGCGGCCGGTGTGCCATTTGTCATGAACCCAAGCGTCACTGAATCCGCCTGGCTGCGGATCGAATCGATCGACCTCGAAGGGCAGGGTGTCGCCCACACCGAGGAGGGCAAGGTGGTCTTCGTCGAGGGGGCGCTCACGGGCGAGTCGGTGCAGGTGCAGGTGCACCGGCGCAAGAACAACTGGGAGCAGGCCAGTATCCGGGCCCTGCGCAATGCCAGCCCGCAGCGCGTCGAGCCCCGCTGTGCGCACTTCGGCGTCTGTGGCGGTTGCAAGATCCAGCACTTGCACGCCACGGCGCAGATCGCCACCAAGCAGCGTGCCCTGGAAGACAGCCTGTGGCATCTGGCCAAGGTTCGCCCCGAGATGCTGTTGCGTCCGATGGAAGGGCCAGCCTGGGGCTACCGCTACCGGGCCCGTTTGTCCGTGCGCTACGTGGCGAAGAAAGGGCATGTGCTGGTGGGTTTCCACGAGCGCAAGTCCAGCTTCGTGGCGGACATGTCGAGTTGCGAGGTCCTGCCGCCTGCGGTCAGCGCCTTGCTGATGCCGCTGCGTGAGTTGGTCGGGCAGATGGACCAGCGCGACCGCCTGCCACAGATCGAAGTCGCGGTGGGTGCCCAAGTCACCGCCCTCGTGCTGCGCCACCTGGAGCCTCTGAGCGAGCCCGACCGCGCTCGCCTGCGGCAGTTCGCGGCACGCCATGGCATCCAGTGGTGGCTGCAACCCAAGGGACCCGACACGGTGCATCGCCTGGACCCCGAGGGTCCCGAGCTGACTTACGAGCTGCCCGAGTTCGGCGTTCGCATGCCTTTCAAGCCGACGGACTTCACCCAGGTCAATCACCAGGTCAACCAGGCCATGGTGAGCCGCGCACTGCGCTGGCTCGAGGTCAAGGTCGGGGAGCGGGTGATCGACTGGTTCTGCGGGCTGGGCAACTTCACGCTGCCGCTGGCCACGCAGGCCCGGGCTGTGCTCGGCCTGGAGGGCAGCGAGACGCTGGTGCAGCGGGCCCGCGACAACGCGGCCCTGAATGGCTTGGGCGGGAAGGCCAGCTTCGCGGCGCGCAACCTGTTCGAACTCACGCCTGACGACATCGTTGCGCTGGGGGCGGCGGACAAATGGCTCATCGACCCGCCCCGCGAGGGGGCTTTCGCGCTGGCCAAGTCCGTGGCTGAACTGCACGCGGCTGGCGGTGAGGCGGCGGGCGTGCTGCCCCGGCGGATGGTGTATGTGAGCTGCAACCCCGCCACCCTGGCGCGCGACGCCGGGCTGCTCGTCCATCAGGCAGGCTACCGCTGCCTGGCCGCGGGTGCGATCAACATGTTCCCGCACACTGCCCACGTGGAAAGCATGGCGGTGTTCGAGCGGGTCTGACTGAGCCCCACTGGCAGGGGAAAAAGAAAAAGGGCCGCTTGTGCGGCCCTTCGTACTTCACCACCCGCTTGCGCCAGGCGATGCCTTACTCGTCGCTACCGCCAAAGACGGTGAGCAAGGACAGCAGCGACTGGAAGACGTTGTAGAGGCTGAGGTACACCTCCAGGGTGGCGACGATGTAGTTGGTTTCGTGGCCATCCTGCACGCGCTTGAGGTCGTACAGGATGAAGGCCGAAAAAATGCCGATCGACAGGGCTGCCACCGTGGCGAACAGCGCCGTGGATTGGAAGAACACGTTGGCGATGCCCGCCACCATCAGCATCACCGCGCCGATGAAGAGAAACTTGCCCATCGACGACAGGTCGCGCTTGATCAGGGTGGACAAGGTGGCCATGCCGAAGAAGATGATCCCTGTGCCCGAGAAGGCCAGCATGATCAACTCCGCGCCGTTGGCCCGCAGGAGGGTGAAGGCCAGCAGCCGTGACAGCATCAGCCCCATGAAGAACGTGAAGGCCAGCAGCAGGGGCACGCCGGCGGCCGAGTTGCGGTTCTTGCCGACCAGGTACATCAACCCGAATGCGCCGGCAAGGAAAACGATCGTGCTCACCATGGGCGACAGCTGGCTAACGATGCCTGTGGCCACGCCCAGCCAAGCGCCCAGCACCGTCGGCACCATCGACAGGGCCAGCAGCCAGTAGGTATTGCGCAGGACACGGTTGCGCTGCTCCAGGGAGGAGGCAGGCGCAGCATACCGGGGGTAAGCAGCTTCAAAACCTGGGTTCATGAGACCTCCGTAGTGATGAATGGGACGGCCCTTGGATGCCGCGAGGGCATTCTAGTTCCCGGGTTCTTGGGCGTCGGCCGATCGGACGCCTTTGCACCTGGAAAGGCGGTTCTGAGCAGCAGGTTGCTTGTTTGGCTCAGAATCCATGCTTTTGCCAACCCTTTGGAGTGAATTCATGCAACAAAAACCTGTGCTCGGCCTGGACGACGTCAAACGCATGGCGGCGGCGGCCGAGGCCGAGGCCCGCAGCCAGCAGTGGAACGTCACGATCGCCATCGTCGACGACGGCGGTCACCTGCTGTGGCTGCAGCGGCTGGATGGGGCCCCGCCTGTGTCTGCCCACATCGCCCCGGCCAAGGCTCGCACGGCTGCGCTGGGCCGCCGCGAGAGCAAGGTCTACGAGGACATCGTCAACCAGGGCCGCACGGCCTTCCTGAGCGCGCCCGAGATCGAGGGGTTGCTGGAAGGCGGGGTGCCGGTGATGGTCGGGGGACAGTGCATCGGCGCGGTTGGCGTGAGCGGTGTGCAGTCCAGCCAGGACGCGCAGATTGCCAAGGCCGGGATCGCTGCCCTGGGCGCCTGAGCGGGCCTGCGAGACCAGGTCAAGGCCGCCTTGGCAAGGCCTGGGTGGGGGTGAAAAGAGGGCGTCGTCTATACTCCCGCAGTTCACCTTTTCATTCCCCCGCCCCCAGGCCTGTTTCTTTCGCGCACCTTCCGTGTCTGCTGCGCCTTGCGTGAAAACGCCGGGGCAGCGGCAGGTCGGGCGCGGCTGACGAGCAACCGGGGTGCACACAAGACACAACGGAGAATCCCGTGCTGCCCGTTTTGCCCCCCGCCGTCCTTGCCCTTGCAGACGGTTCGGTTTTCCAGGGTCACTCCATCGGCGCATCTGGTCAGACCGTTGGCGAAGTGGTTTTCAACACCTCGCTCACCGGCTACCAGGAAATCCTGACAGACCCAAGCTACTGCCGCCAGATCGTCACCCTGACCTATCCCCACATCGGCAACACCGGTGTGAACGAAGAGGACGTCGAGTCCGACCGCGTTCACGCGGCAGGCCTGATCATCAGGGAGCTGCCCGTCCTGGCCTCCAATTTCCGCATGGGCCTGACCCTGCCGGAGTACCTGGCCCGAGAGGGCACCGTGGCCATTGCCCACATCGACACCCGCCGCCTGACCCGCGTGCTGCGCCAGACCGGCGCACAGAACGGGTGCATCCTGACGCTGCCCGTCGGGCAGGCGCTGCAGCCGGCCCACATCGAGGCGGCGGTGGCGCAGGCGCGCAATGCCCCGGCCATGGCCGGTCTCGACCTGGCCAAGGTGGTCAGCCGCACCGACATCGCTCCCTGGGGCGAAACGGAGTGGGTGCTCGGCGCCGGTTATGGCGAGCAGACGGCGCCGCGCTTCCACGTGGTGGCCTATGACTTTGGCGTCAAGCGCAACATCCTGCGCATGCTGGCCAGCCGGGGGTGCCGCGTCACCGTGGTGCCGGCCCAGACGCCGGCGGCCGAGGTGCTCAAGCTCAACCCGGACGGCATCTTCCTCAGCAACGGCCCCGGCGACCCGGAGCCCTGCAGCTATGCCATCGCCGCCACCCGCACCCTGATCGACAGCGGGCTGCCGACCTTCGGCATCTGCCTGGGCCACCAGATCCTGGCCCTGGCCTCGGGCGCGAAGACCTTCAAGATGAAGTTCGGCCACCATGGCGCGAACCACCCCGTGAAGGACCTCGACACCGGTCGCGTCAGCATCACCAGCCAGAACCACGGCTTCGCGGTGGACGAGAAGAGCCTGCCCGCGAACCTGCGCCCGACCCATGTCAGCCTGTTCGACGGCACGCTGCAGGGCCTGGCCCGCACCGACAAACCCGCTTTCTGCTTTCAAGGCCACCCGGAGGCCTCGCCGGGCCCGCACGACATCGGCTACCTGTTCGACCGCTTCACCCAGCTCATGTCCGCGCGCCTGACGGAGAAGAACCATGCCTAAGCGCAACGACCTGAAATCCATCCTCATCATTGGCGCCGGCCCGATCATCATCGGGCAGGCCTGCGAATTCGACTACTCCGGTGCCCAGGCCTGCAAGGCCCTGCGCGAGGAGGGCTACCGCGTGATCCTGGTCAACAGCAACCCGGCCACGATCATGACCGACCCGCAGATGGCCGACGCCACCTACATCGAGCCCATCACCTGGCAGGTGGTCGAGAAGATCATCGCCAAGGAGCGCCCCGACGCGCTGCTGCCCACCATGGGTGGCCAGACGGCGCTGAACTGCGGCCTCGACCTGCACAAGCATGGCGTGCTCGAGAAGTACGGCGTCGAGATGATCGGCGCCAACCAGCACGCCATCGAGAAGGCGGAGGACCGCCTCAAGTTCAAGGACGCGATGACCAGCATCGGCCTGGAGTCCGCGCGCAGCGGCATCGCCCACAGCATGGAAGAGGCTTGGGGTGTGCAGAAGCGCATCACCGCCGAGATCGGGGGCTCGGGCTTCCCGATGGTCATCCGGCCCAGCTTCACGCTCGGTGGCACGGGCGGCGGCATCGCCTACAACCCCGAGGAGTTCGAGGAGATCTGCAAGCGCGGGCTCGACCTTTCGCCCACCAAGGAGCTGCTCATCGAGGAGTCGCTCATCGGCTGGAAAGAATTCGAGATGGAGGTGGTGCGCGACAGCAAGGACAACTGCATCATTGTCTGTGCCATCGAGAACCTCGACCCGATGGGTATCCACACCGGCGACTCGATCACGGTGGCGCCCGCCCAGACCCTGACCGACAAGGAATACCAGCTGCTGCGCAACGCCAGCATCGCGATCCTGCGCGAGATCGGCGTCGACACGGGCGGCTCGAACGTGCAGTTCTCCATCAACCCCGACAACGGCCGCATGGTCGTGATCGAGATGAACCCGCGGGTGTCGCGCTCCTCGGCGCTGGCCTCCAAGGCCACGGGCTTCCCCATCGCCAAGGTGGCGGCCAAGCTGGCCGTCGGCTACACGCTGGACGAGTTGCGCAACGACATCACCGGCGGCGCCACGCCGGCCAGCTTCGAGCCCAGCATCGACTACGTGGTCACCAAGATCCCGCGCTTCGCCTTCGAGAAGTTCCCCGCGGCCGACTCCCACCTGACCACCCAGATGAAGTCGGTGGGCGAAGTGATGGCCATGGGCCGCACCTTCCAGGAAAGCTTCCAGAAGGCCCTGCGCGGCCTGGAGACCGGCATCGACGGCCTGACCGAGCGCTCGACCGACCGCGACGAGGTCATTGAGGAGATCGGCGAGCCTGGCCCCGAGCGCATCCTGTTCGTCGCCGACGCTTTCCGCTTGGGCATGAGCCGCCAGGAAGTCTTCGAGGAAACCGCCATCGACCCCTGGTTCCTGGCGCAGATCGAAGAGCTGGTGGCCATCGAGCAGTCGCTCAAGGGCCGCGCGCTGGAAGGGCTGTCGACCGATGAGCTGCGCTTCCTCAAGCGCAAGGGCTTCTCTGACCGCCGCCTGGCCAAGCTGCTGGGCACTGACCAGCACGCGGTGCGCGCGCTGCGCCACCAGCGCCAGGTGCGTCCGGTCTACAAGCGCGTGGACACCTGCGCTGCCGAGTTCGCCACGCAGACGGCCTACATGTACTCCACCTACGAGGAAGAGTGCGAGGCCGCGCCGACCGACAAGAAGAAGATCATGGTGCTCGGCGGCGGGCCCAACCGCATCGGGCAGGGCATCGAGTTCGACTACTGCTGCGTGCACGCGGCCCT
>CBINPE010000138.1:0-13321 GCA_966252435.1 uncultured Burkholderiales bacterium
CGTCGTGGCGGGCGTAGTAGCCGCCCATCACGCCCTGCAGCTCGGGGAACTCGCCCACCATGTCGGTGAGCAGGTCGGCCTTGGCCAGCAGCGCGGCGCGGTCGGCCAGGGCGACGTCGGCCTGGATGCGCTCGGCGACCCAGCGCGCGATGCGGCGCACCCGCGCCACCCGCACGCCCTGGGTGCCCAGCTTGGCGTGGTAGACCACCTTGTCCAGGCCCGGCACGCGCTCGGCCAGGGTCTTGCGACGGTCCTGGTCGAAGAAGAACTTGGCGTCGGCCAGCCGCGGCCGCACCACGCGCTCGTTGCCTTCGATGACTCGGGACGGGTCTGCCGGGCGGATGTTGCTGACCACCAGGAACTGGTGCGTCAGCGCGCCTTGCGCGTCCAGCAGGGGGAAGTACTTCTGGTTCGCCTTCATGGTGAGGATCAGGCATTCCTGCGGCACGTCCAGGAAAGTGGGCTCGAAGGCGCACAACAGGACGTTGGGCCGCTCCACGAGGGCGGTGACTTCGTCGAGCAGGGCCTCGTCCTCGATCGGCCGCGCGCCGGGCGTGGCGGCCCGCGACGCCGCCTCGCCAAGCTGGCGCACGATCTCGTCGCGGCGCTCGGCGAAGCTCGCGATGACCGCGCCCTCGTCACGCAGCTGCTGCACGTAGCTGTCGGCCTCGCGCACCGACACAGGCGTCTGCGCGGCCTCGAAGCGGTGCCCCAGGGTCTGGCGGCCCGACTGCAGGCCCAGCACGCCCACCGGCACCACGGCCGCGCCGTGCAGGGCCAGCAGGCTCTGGGCCGGGCGCACGAAGTGCACGCTGTCCCAGCCGTCGGCCAGCTGGTAGCGCATCACCTTGGGGATGGGCAACCTGGCCAGCGTGTCCTGCAGGGCCGACTGCAGCCCCTCGGCCAGGGCCACGCCCGGCACCACGCGCGGCCAGAACAGGGTCTCGGCCTTGCCGTCCAGGGCGCGCTCCAGGCCCGCCACCACGGCCGGGTCCGCGCCCAGGGCGGCCAGCTTCTTCAGCAGCGCCGGCGTGGGCTGCCCTGCGGCGTCCAGCCCCACGGACACTGGCATGAGCTTCTGGCGCAGGGCCCGCTCGGGCGCCTGGGCGCGCACCCCGGTGAGGTGCAGGGCCAGGCGGCGCGGGGTGGCCAGCGGGGTGGCCACGGCGCCCTCCTCCACCAGGCCCTGGGCCCGCAGGCCCTCGGTCAGGCCGGCGGCGAAGGCCTCGCCCAGCGCCTTGAGCGCCTTGGGCGGCAGCTCCTCCACCCGCAGCTCCACCAGCAGATGATCCGACGTCGTCGCAGCCATCACGCACCCACCTTCTTCTTGTTGTTGTTGTCGTTCTTGCCCTCGCCGGCGCCGGAGGCGGACCATTGCGCCAGCACCTCGTCGGCCCAGGGCCGGGGTGCCATCGGGAAGCCCAGGCGCGCACGGCTGTCGAAATAGCTCTGCGCGACGCTGCGCGAGATGGCGCGGATGCGCCCGATGTAAGCCGCCCGCTCGGTCACGCTGATGGCCCCGCGCGCGTCCAGCAGGTTGAAGGTGTGGGCCGCCTTGAGCACCTGCTCGTAGGCCGGCAGGGCCAGCTGGGCGGCCATCAGCTGCTGCGCCTGGCGCTCGTGCGCGGCGAAGGCGGTGAGCAGGAAGTCGACGTCGCTGTGCTCGAAGTTGTAGGTGCTCTGCTCCACCTCGTTCTGGTGGTAGACGTCGCGGTAGCTCAGGGTGTCGGTCCAGCGCAGGTCGTAGACGTTCTCCACGCCCTGCAGGTACATGGCCAGGCGCTCCAGGCCGTAGGTGATCTCGCCGGTCAGCGGCCGGCAGTCGATGCCGCCCACCTGCTGGAAGTAGGTGAACTGCGTCACCTCCATGCCATTGAGCCAGACCTCCCAGCCCAGGCCCCAGGCGCCGAGGGTGGGGTTCTCCCAGTCGTCCTCGACGAAGCGCACGTCGTTGGCTTTCAGATCGAAGCCCAGGGCCTCGAGCGAGCCCAGGTAGAGGTCGAGGATGTCGGCCGGCGCCGGCTTGAGCACCACCTGGTACTGGTAATAGTGCTGCAGCCGGTTCGGGTTCTGGCCGTAGCGGCCGTCCTTGGGACGGCGGCTGGGCTGCACGTAGGCGGCCTTCCAGGGCTCCGGACCCAGGGCGCGCAGGAAGGTGGCAGTGTGGCTGGTGCCGGCGCCGACCTCCATGTCGTAGGGTTGGAGCAAGGCACAGCCCTGCTGGTCCCAATAGGTCTGCAAACGCAAAATCATTTGCTGAAACGTCAGCATGGTGTCTTCTGGTGGTTGGATGGCAGGCAAGCGAGCGCTCAACGCGCTCGGGCGCTGGGCGCCAGGGAGAATCCCATTCTAAGTGGGCGCCCGGACAGCCTGCCTTCCCCCTCGACACCGCGCCCTGAAAACCCGGCTGGCGCACCAGAGTCATCGCCGCCTCGAGGGGCCGGGGCGATGACCGGGGGCTCAGGCCGCCTTGCTGACCAGGCGGCGCAGACCCCACCGTGACGACGGGAGCATCGTCTCGGGCTCGGAGGGCAGCGCCCGGCATTCCACGTCGATGCCCCGTTGCGCCGCATGGGCGGTGAAGTCGTTCAGCGTCTCGCGGATGTCGCGGTCGATGAAGTGGCATCCCGAGCCGTCGATGATGAGCGAGTCGCCCGGCCGCACCTGCTCCAAATAGCTGCGCAGCTTGGCCCGGCTGAAGAACGACACGTCCTTGCAAAAGCGCAGCAGGTGCGCCCCTTCATGCGAGGTGAGGGACATCGCCCCGCGGGTGTTGGCGTAGATCACGAAGAGCAGGCCGCTGGCCAGCCCCATCACGATGCCCAGCAACAGGTCGGTGGCGAGGATGGCCACGACCGTGACGGCGAACGGCACGAACGCGGGCAGGCCCTGGCGCCAGGCCGACACGAACAGCGCGGGCTTGGCCAGCTTGTAGCCGGTGTGCAGCAGCACCGCCGACAGCGCCGCCAGCGGGATCCAGCTCAACAAGCCGGCCAGGAACAGCGCCCCCAGCAGCAGCACGCCATGCAGCACCGCCGACATCTTGGTGCGTGCGCCCGCCTGGATGTTGGCGGAACTGCGCACGATCACCGCCGTGATTGGCAGGCCGCCCAGCAAGCCGGAGACGATGTTGCCGATGCCCTGGGCCTGCAGCTCCTTGTTCGGAGGCGAGATGCGGCTGAGTGGGTCGAGCTTGTCGGCCGCCTCCAGGCTGAGCAGTGTCTCCAAGCTGGCTACCACGGCCAGGGTCAGGGCGATGACGTAGAGATCGGCGCGGGCCAGGACCGACCAGTCGGGCGTGGCGGTCTGGGCCAGCAGCGCACCCAGGCTGTCAAAGGTGGGCAAGGCCACACGGTGATGCTCGCCGAGCGCAGCCGACGAGTCCGTGCCCTCGGCCACCGCCTGGTAGGCCATGCCCCAGAGCACGGCCACCAGGGGCCCCGGCAGGCGGCCCAGCACGGGAATACGCCTGACATTGGGCGACTCCCAGGCGAACAGCAGCACCACCGCGACCACCGCCACGAAGAGCGCGCTCCCGGTGACCGCGTCGAGCGCGTTGCGCCAGGGCGCCAGCGACTGGGCGTCGCTCGGGATGTGCTCCATCGCATGCTCCATCGACATGAAGCCGAAGGCCACGGGCAGTTGCTTGATGATCAGCAGCAGCCCGATCGCGGCCAGCATGCCCTTGATCACTTGCGAGGGGAAACAGGCACCCAGGTTGCCGGCGCGCAAACGTCCGAAGACCCACTGCAGGGCACCGGCCAGCACCACCGCCACCAGGAAGGCGTTGAAGCTGCCAAGCGTGAGGATGGCGTCGACGACGATGACGACCAGACCGGCGGCCGGCCCGCTGACGCTGACCTGCGAGCCCGACAGGCTGGCCACCACGAGTCCGCCGACGATACCGGCCACCAGGCCAGACAACAGCGGTACACCACACGCCAAGGCAATGCCCAGGCACAGCGGCAAGGCCACCAGGAAGACCACCAAGCCGGCAGGCAGGTCGTGCCTGAGGTGACGCAACAGGTGGCCGAGGGAAGATGAGCGGACAACGGATGGATCGTGCATGCAAAGCCTCCAAAGAGTGGGAAACCGGGTACTGTGGTACTGGCAAGGGATACTGCAAAGGACCCTGCAAAAAGCAAACAGGAACAGCAGGGCACAACCCATGCCGGGCCCCGCCCCGCCGGGGCACACGCCTTGTGGCGAAAAAGAAAGAAAAAAGAAAGAAAAAAGGGCGCCGCCGGGGTGCCTCAGGCGGCGCTGGCCTGGCCTTCGCCTTCTGCATCAATGGACAACACCTTGCGCAGGTAGCCCGTCTCCAGGCCGTATATCCAACCGTGCAGACGCAGCGGATGACCGCTCTGCCAGGCTTCGCGCACCACCGGCAGACTGGACAGGGCTCGGACCTGGTGTGAGACATTCAGGGCCACGAGCCGGTCAACGCGGCGAATCACACCCGCCTCATCGATGTCGCCAGACAGCGTACCGGCCGCGATATCCACTTCCTGGCGATGGCGCGTGTACAGCGCACGCAGCGGCCGGATGCGCTCGGCCAGGTAGTTGCGGCCCTCGCCTGCCAACGCGACAGGCGCCTCAAGGGCATCCGGCGGCGGCAGCAGCGCGGCACGGATGCCGCCGCAGCGGTCATGGCCGCACACCACCACGTCGTTCACCTTCAGAACCTGGATGGCGTACTGCAGAGCGCTCATGAGACTCACGTCGTCGGCCTGCACCATGTTGGCGATGCTGCGGTGGACGAACAGTTCGCCAGGCACGGCATGGGTGATCAGTTCGGCGGGGACGCGGCTGTCAGCGCAGCCGATCCAGAAGATGCCGGGCTGCTGGCCGTCCGCCATGCGCTGGAAAAACGCCGGGTCCCGCCGGGTCATTTCATCCGCCCAGGCACGGTTTTCGAGAATGAAACGAGTCGGTAGGTCCATGGGGTCTCCGAAGTGAGTACGTGAATGGAATGGGGCGAGCGGCCATTCTGCACACGACTCGGCGAATGGGGGATTTCACCTATGGCTTTCAACTGATTTTGGTGGGTGAGTTGACAAGATACCCGGCATCGGTTTGACCGGGGACAGATGCCAACTGCCTGACCTCACTCGCCCAGTCTTTGATGCCGCCGGCGCGGACGCAACCCCAGCCCCACCACCACCGCCAGGGCCGCCAGCACATCCGGCCACAGGCCCCAGCGCCCAGCCCAGCGGGCAAAGGGCGTCAGGCCCTCGCGCCCCTCCACATGCCCACCCAGCACCCCCCGGATCGATGCCGGCAGTTGTGCCTGCACCTGACCACGGTGATCGATGATCGCCGTGGCGCCGGTGTTGGTGGCGCGCAGCATGGGGCGCTGCAGCTCCAGGCTGCGCATGCGCGAAATCTGCAGGTGCTGCTCGATGGCAACGGTGTTGCCGAACCAACCGATGTTGCTGAGGTTGGCCAGGATGGTCGGCGGCGCGTGCGGCCCCAGGAAGCGGGCGGCCAGCTCCTCGCCGAACAGGTCCTCGTAGCAGATGTTGGGCGCCACCCACTGGGTGCCCTGCGCCGTGCGCACCTCGAACGAGGGCGCATTCAGCGTGCCCCGGTCGAAGTCGCCCAGGGGCATGTTCATCATCTCCGTGAACCAGTGGAAGCCTGTCGGGATGAATTCGCCGAAAGGCACCAGGTGGTGCTTGTCATAGCGGTAGAACCCGAGCGGCGTCTCCAGTGCCGACGGCGACAGGCCCGCCACCGAGTTGGTGTAGCCCGTCTGCACGCTGCCCAGCGGCAGGCCCAGCAGCGCGTGGCGGCCGGCCCCGGTGTAGTGCGCGCGCACCGCCGGCCAGAAATCGGGCGGCACCTGCTCCGGCAGCAGGGGGATCACCGTCTCGGGCGCCACCACCAGGTCGACCGGCAGGCCGACCAGCTTCTCGCGGGTCCAGTCCAGGGCGTCGAACAGGTGGACGGCCGAGAACTTCTCCTGCTGCGGCACGTTGTTCTGCAGCAGCGCCACGTGCAGGCTGCCGGTGGCGGTGGTGAACTCGGGCGGGCCGGCCCGCTGGGCCCAGACGCCCACCACCAGCACGCCCGCCAGCACGGCGGCGCGCCAGCGCGGTGCCACGCCGGCCTCGCCGCGCAGCACCAGCAGGGCCACGACGAAGGCGGCCAGCGCGCCCATCCCGTACACCCCCACCCAGGGGGCCAGCACAGCCAGCGGGCTGTCGACATGCGCATAGCCGCTGGCGGCCCAGGGGAAACCGGTGAAGATGCGCCCGCGCGCCCACTCGGCCAGCAGCCACAGCGCCGCGAAGAGCAGGCTGTCGCCCACCCAGCGCTGGCGCCGCCGCCAAGCGAACCAGCCCATCGCCATCGCCAGGTACAGCGACAAGGCGCCGCACAGCACCAGCACGGCGGCGGCCGACAGCCAGGCCGGCAGGGCGCCGTAGCGGTACAGGCTGATGAACAGCCACCACACCGAGGACGTCAGCCAGCTGGTGCCGAACAGCCAGCCCAGCAGCGCGGCGCGGCCCGGTGCCGCGCGGTCGACCCGCCAGGCCAGCCAGGCCAGCGCCAGCGGCTGGGCCGCCCAGAGGCTGGGGTGGGACATGGGCAGGCCATGCAGCACCCCGAAGGCGACCGTCAGCAGACACTCGATCAGGCGGGCCCGGGTGCCGACCGTGGCCCCCCGCTCAGGCGCCATCACTGCCGAGCGCTTCTTCCGGCGCGCGCGTCACCTTGAACCAGCGCACCGCCCCGCCGCGCGCCAGCATGACGGTGAACACCAGCCCGTCCAGCGTCACAGACTCACCCCGGCGCGGCACACGCCCGCAGGCGTGGGACACCAGGCCACCGATGGTGTCGAAGGGTGCCAGGGGCAGCCGCGCCCCGAAGGCCGCATTGACGGCGGCGATCTCGGTGTCGCCCGCCACCCGCTGGCCGCCGTCGGCCAGGGTGTAGATGTCGCTGTTGCCGTCCTTCTTGTCGTCGAACTCGTCCTGGATGTCGCCGACGATCTGCTCCAGCACGTCCTCGATCGTGATCAGCCCCGCGGTGGTGCCGAACTCGTCGATGACGATGGCCAGGTGGTTGCGGTTGGTGCGGAAGTCGCGCAGCAGCTCGTTGAGCCCCTTGGACTCGGGCACGAACACCGCCGGGCGCAGCAGGGTGCGCAGGTTCAGCTCCGGGGCGCGCTGCAGCTTGAGCAGGTCCTTGGCCATCAGGATGCCGATGATGTTGTCGCGCTTGTCCTCGAAGACGGGAAAGCGCGAGTGGCCGGTGGCGATCACGGTGTGCAGCATCTCGTCGTGGCTGATGTCGAGGCTGAGCAGGTCCATGTGGGGGGCGGCCACCATCACGTCGCCGGCCGTCAGCTCGGCCATGCGCAGCACGCCTTCGAGCATCATGCGGGTCTGGGGCGCGATCAGCTCGCGGTCTTCCGCCGTGGCCAGCGTCTCGAACAGCTCGTCACGCGAATCCACGCCGGGAGAGACAAACTCGACGATGCGCTGGAAAAGATTGCGGGTCTCTGCGGTCGCAGGGGAGGATGCAGGGGGCGGCTTGCGGTCGGCGGCCCTGCGTCCAGGAAAAGGTTCAGACATCGCACCATGGCGAGAAGTCACACACGCCGCCAGCTTACTCCAATGGGAATGACGAATGTGTTAGCGTCGATCTTTCGCCCGGTCGGCCCAGCGCCGGCTTTGCTGCGGCTCTTCTTCGTTTTTCTTCTTTCTTTCATTCCTGACCCACCATGGCATTGATTCCCGCCACCATCCTCACCGGCTTCCTGGGCTCGGGGAAGACCACGCTGCTCAAGCGCGTCCTGACCGAGGCGCACGGCCAGAAAATCGCCGTCATCGAGAACGAATTCGGCAGCGAGAACATCGACAACGAGATCCTGGTGCGCGACACCGAGGAACAGATCCTGCAGCTCAACAACGGCTGCGTGTGCTGCACCATCCGCGAAGACCTGCGCACCACGCTGTCCGAGCTGGCCGAGAAGCGCCGCAAGGGTGAACTGAGCTTCGACCGGGTGGTGATCGAGACGACCGGCCTGGCCGACCCGGGCCCGGTGGCGCAGACCTTCTTCATGGACGACGAGATCGCCGAGAGCTACCTGCTGGACGCGGTGCTGACCCTGGTCGACGCCAAGCACGCCGACACGCAGCTCGACACCCGCCAGGAGGCGCGCCGCCAGATCGGCTTCGCCGACCAGATCTTCATCAGCAAGGCCGACCTGGTCGACGCCGACGCCCTGGCCGCCCTGCAGCACCGCCTCAAGCACATGAACCCGCGCGCGCCGCAGCGCACGGTGGATTTCGGCAAGGTCGACCTGGCCGCCGTGTTCGACCTGCGCGGCTTCAACCTCAACGCCAAGCTCGAGATCGACCCCGAGTTCCTGCAGGCGCAGGACCACGGCCACGATCATCACCACGACCATGATCACGAGCACGGCGAGCACTGCAACCATCCGCACCACCACGCCCACGAGGACGACGTCAAGTCCTTCGTGTTCCGCAGCGACCGCGCCTTCGACCCGGCGAAGCTGGAGGACTTCCTGGGCTCAATCGTCCAGGTGTACGGGCCCAAGATGCTGCGCTACAAGGGCGTGCTGTACCTCAAGGGCAGCCAGCGCAAGGTGATCTTCCAGGGCGTGCACCAGCTCATGGGCAGCGACCTGGGCCCCGCCTGGGCCGCCGGCGAGAAGAAAGGCAGCAAGATGGTCTTCATCGGCATCGACCTGCCGAAGGAGATCCTGCTGCACGGACTAGAGCAATCCCTGGTTTGAGCCGTGGGCGGGCCGGTCACAATCCCTGCATGGCCCGCGGCGCGAAACGCCTTGGAGCAGTCCACAATGGCCGACACAGATCAAAGCTGGGCAACGTGGCTACAATCCGCCGCGCTGTCAAGAGTGCCCCCGCTGTTTCCGGCTGGATGAGGCTGGGGCGTTTCGGTGTTGCGAGGAGACCTCAGTGATCAAGACCCCGGCTCAGAAAACCACTTCAAAGAAGCCCGTTGTCAAGTCGGCGCCAGCAGCCCGATCCAAGCCCCAACCCGCGCCCACGCCAGCACCAAAGAAAACGGTGACCCCGGTCAAAGCCACCGCCAGCCCTCCGGCCAAGAAGGCGGTGGCCGTCAAAGCGGCGGCACCGGCGGCTCGAAAGGCAGCCCCTCCACCCACCCCTTCTTCGAAAACCACCAAGACCGCAGTTCCAGCCAAGACCACCAAGACAACCTCCAAAGCCCCTCCCGCACCGGCTGCCGTGCCCGCCAAGGCACCTGCCCCCAAGCCCGCAGCCCTTGCACCGGCTTCCGCATCCACTTCATCATCCTCATCCCTGCCAGCGGCCGCCTCGCCGCAGGCCACTTCCCGATTCGCCGACCGGTTCGCACCGCCCCGGCCTCCCACCCGACAAATGAGTAACCTGAGCATCGACCCTCCCCGCCCCGTCCACGTGACCGATCCGAAACTGGCCAATGCCTGGAAGACCAAGGCCGGCCGCGACCTGACCGAGGAAGAACTCCAGGCCATGCCGGAGAGCGAGTACATGAACGAGAAGCAGCTCGACTTCTTCCGGGCCCGGTTGCAGGAACAGAAGGACAACCTGCTGAGCAACGCCGGCGAGACCACCGAGCACCTGCGCGAAGACACCTCCATCGTCCCCGACCCGGCCGACCGGGCCACCATCGAGGAGGAACACGCCCTGGAGCTGCGCACCCGCGACCGCGAGCGCAAGCTGCTGAAGAAGATCTCCCAGTCGCTGATGCGCATCGACTCGGGCGAATACGGCTTCTGTGACGAAACCGGCGAACCGATCGGCCTGGGTCGACTGATCGCCCGTCCCACGGCTACACTGTCTCTCGAAGCGCAGCAGCGCCGCGAGCTGAAGCAGAAGATGTTCGGCGACTGATCCCGTGGATCAGGGCAAACCCTGATCCGCACGGCCCTCGTTTTTATGGCGGACTCCAAAGACACGACAAGCTTTTTCCGCAAGGTCGTCAAGTTCGTGGCGAGCCCCACCACCGACTGGGGCGACCTCGGCTCGACACCTTCGGGCGGGCGTGAAAGCGATTTCGCCAAGTCCGAGCTGAAGGCCATGATCGAGCGCAAGCGGCGCAACGACTTCGTCCGCAAGCGCGAGTTCGACATGCTGCGCAAGGTGCGCCGCGAGGGCCTGACCGGCGAGCAGCTGGCCGCGCTGGACGGCTCCTCCCGCATCGACGACTCCGAGGACCGCAACGACGGCAGCGCCAAGCCCAGCGAGGTGAAGGCCAAGATCGACGAGATCGAGCAGCAGATGGTGGGTGAAGGCCTGTCGGGCCTGCCGCGCCGCAATTCCTCGTTCTACACCGCCCCCACCCAACCGGCCCGGCTGGACTCCGTCCCCGCCTCACTGAATCCCAAGACCCTGCCCGTGCTGGGCACCCGGGCCGGCGACCTGCCGCAGGCCACGCCCGCTGCAGCGCCCGCGGGGGCGGCAGCCGCCACCCCCGCCGCCCAGAGCGGGCCGGGGGAATTCGAGCTGGTCCCGATCACCGACGCCCCCTGGGCCCCTCCCACCCCTTCAGCGCCCAAGGCACCCACGAAGGCCGCGGGCGTGCCGCCCGCCGGGGCCAGTGCCGCCGCGGCGACGCCCGCCACGCCAGCGAAGGCCGCACCCGGACAGGCCCCCGCGCCTTTCGCGCTGCCGATGGTCGGCCTGTCGGCCTCGAGCTACGACGGCGGCTTCTCGGTGGAAGTCAACGAAATCGCCCACGACCCCGACCTGGACGAGGCCGTGATCGCCTTCGCCAACGCCGATTTCGGCCTGTGCGAGCAATCCCTCCTGGCCATGACGGCGCCGCATGGCGTGCGGGCCCAGCATGCCGAGACCTGGCTGACCCTGTTCGACCTGTACCGCGCCATCGGCGAGCATGCCAAGTTCGAGAGCCTGGCCATCGACTATGCGGGGCAGTTCGGCCTGTCCTCGCCGCAGTGGTTCTCGATGCCCAAGATGGTCTCCGTGCCGCCCGCGCAGGAAGAGCGCCTGCCGCCGCGCGCCCCGCTGGAGCCCGGCACGCTGGGCTGGGTCTGCCCCGAGCGGCTGGACGAACAGGCGGTGGGCAAGCTGCGCTCGCTGGCCCTGCAGATGCCCCTGCCCTGGGTGTTCGACTGGGCCGACCTCACCACCATCGAGCCTCAGGCCTGCGCCGATCTCGGGGAGCTGTTCCTCAGCTGGATCGACCAGCGCCTGGACATGCGTTGGCTGGGCGGCGAGCGCCTCTTCAAGGTGCTGGCCGACGCAGCCCCGACCGGCGACCGCGACGTCGACCCGGTGTTCTGGAAGCTGCGCTTCCACGCGTTGCGCATGGCCAACCGCCCCGACCAGTTCGACGAGGTGGCGATCGACTATTGCGTGACCTACGAGGTCTCGCCCCCCTCCTGGGAGCCGGCCAAGTGCGAGGTGCGCGTCAGCGGCTCGGAACACAGCACCTCGGCCCACCCCCTGTCGGCGGTGAGCGAAATCTCCACCACCTTCGTCGAGTCCGAGATCGTGGAGGAAACCGGCCTGGTCGAGATGGCCAGCCTGGAGCTGTCCGGCCAGCTGGTGGGCGACATCGGCAGCACCCTGGCCCGCCTGGACAGCCAGCTGCACACCGCCCCCATCGTCTCGATCTCCTGCGCCAAGCTGATCCGCGTCGACTTCATCGCGGCCGGCGACCTGCTGAACTGGGTGCTGACCAAGCGCAGCGAGAACCGCGCCGTCATCTTCAACGACACCCACCGCCTGATCGCCCTGTTCTTCGGCGCCATGGGCATCAACGAGCACGCCAAGGTCAAGGTCCGGACCGTGTAGGCTCCTGAGGAACAGCGCCCAGTGCGACGGGATTGGCACTCGGTGCGCAGCAGCCCCCACCCCAGCCCTTCCCCCGCTGGGGAAGGTTGGGATGAGGGCGCAGCCTTCGCAGCTCGCCACCTGTTTCTTGCCCATGCCTTTCGCCAACCGCGGTGAATACATCGCTCAAGGTGAACGGGGCATGCCAGTCCCTCGGTCCAAACCGCTGCATCCACTTCGCCACCCACTGCGTATGAGTCCGTGCCTGGCAGTTTTTGGGCATTCCTCAACCAAGCAGTCCTATTCCAGGAGCGTAGCGATGAGAAAGATGATGATCCAGAAGTTATTGATGGGCGGCGCAGCTGCCTTGCTGATGTCCCTGAGCCTGCAGGTCCACAGTGCCAGCCTCAGCCCCGCGCCAGGCGGCGATGTCACCACCAACTTCACCTGCAACTCCAAGAGCGGCGTGTGCAAGTGCGAAGGCAAGCAGGACTGCTTCGACCTCGGCAGCTCGGGCCTGTGCGAACCGAACAGCACGATGGACGGCAACCTGCCCAACACCCTGATGTGCCGCTTCAAGTTCCGCCGCCAGACGGCGCCGATCCAGGAGTAAGGAGGAACCGGCAGGCAGGGTGTCCCGGGTACCTTGCCTGCCCCAACCCCCACGCGGATTTGTTACATCCCCCACCTTGAATCAAGGCCGTGCGCCACCATCTTGGGGCGTATGGAAAATTACCACGGCACCACCATTCTCAGCGTCCGGCGCGGCAAGCAAGTCGCCCTCGGCGGCGACGGCCAGGTCACCCTCGGCAACATCATCGTCAAATCCAGCGCCCGCAAGGTGCGCAAGCTCTACCGCGATCAGGTGCTGGCAGGCTTCGCCGGCGCCACCGCCGACGCCTTCACGCTGTTCGAGCGCTTCGAGGCCAAGCTCGAGAAGCACCAGGGCCACCTGACCCGTGCTGCCATCGAGCTGACCAAGGACTGGCGCACCGACCGCGTGCTGCGCCGCCTCGAGGCCATGCTCGCCGTGGCCGACCGCGACAGCTCCCTCATCATCACCGGCAACGGCGACGTGCTCGAGCCCGAGCACGGCATCGTGGCCATCGGCTCCGGCGGCGCCTACGCGCAGGCCGCCGCCCGCGCCTTGTACGAGCACACCGACCTCGGACCCGCGGACGTCGTCAAGCGCTCGCTCGAGATCGCCGGCGACCTGTGCATCTACACCAACCAGAGCCACCTCATCGAGACCCTGGACTGAAGCCGGCGCCTGTCCGCGCTTCCCTCCCCCGAACCCACTCCCCAGAAGACCGACGCCATGAGCGCCATGACCCCCCAAGAAATCGTCTCCGAACTCGACCGCCACATCGTGGGCCAGCAGGCGGCCAAGCGCGCCGTCGCCATCGCCCTGCGCAACCGCTGGCGCCGCCAGCAGGTGGACGACAAGCTGCGCGGCGAGATCACGCCCAAGAACATCCTCATGATCGGCCCCACCGGCGTGGGCAAGACCGAGATCGCGCGCC
>CBINPE010000139.1:0-13229 GCA_966252435.1 uncultured Burkholderiales bacterium
GGTGTTCAGGTTGGGGCAGATGTCGGGGTACACGCAGCTCGGCTTGCGGCAGGCGGCCTCGATCTCGGGGCTCTTGCAGCCGATGCGGTACATGTTGGCGGTCGGCCCGCCCAGGTCGGAGATGACGCCGGTGAAGCCCTTGACCGAGTCGCGGATGGCCTCGATCTCGCGGATCACCGAGTCCTCGCTGCGGCTCTGGATGATGCGGCCCTCATGCTCGGTGATCGAGCAGAAGGTGCAGCCCCCGAAGCAGCCGCGCATGATGTTGACGCTGAAGCGGATCATCTCCCAGGCCGGGATCTTGGTCTCGCCGTCGAAGCCGCCCTGGGCGTCGGCATAGCGCGGGTGCGGCGCGCGCGCGTAGGGCAGGTCGAACACGCCGTCCATCTCGGGCGTGCTCAGCGGGATGGGGGGCGGGTTGATCCAGACGTCGCGCGCGGTGGCGCCTTCGCCGTGCCGCTGCACCAGCGCGCGGGCGTTGCCGGGGTTGGTCTCCAGGTGCAGCACGCGGTTGGCGTGGGCGTAGAGCACGGGGTCGCTCCGGACCTGCTCGAAAGACGGCAGGCGGATGACGGTGCGCTCGCGCGGCGGCATCTGGACCCGGCCGGTGGGCGCGGGTGCACCGGCGCGCGGCGGGAAGAACTTCACCACCGCCTCCCGCGGCGGGCTTGGGGTCGCTTCCCCGGCCGGTGTCTCATCAGCCGCCGTGCGCACGCCCTCCTCCTTGGCGCAGCTGCCGCCCTGGGCGCCGGCCTGCTCGGCCGTGGTCTGGTAGGGATTGATGTGGGCGTCGATGCGGCCGGGCAGGTCGACCTCGGTCGAGTCGATCTCGAACCAGCCGGCGGCGTCGGGATCGTCGGAGCGGCGGATGAAGGCGGTGCCGCGCACATTGGTGATGCGCCGCACCGGCTCGCGCGCCGCCAGGCGGTGTGCCACCTCGACGATGGCGCGCTCGGCGTTGCCGTACAGCAGCAGGTCGCACTTGGCGTCGACCAGGATGGAGCGGCGCACCTTGTCCTGCCAGTAGTCGTAGTGGGCGATGCGGCGCAGCGAGCCCTCGATGCCGCCCATCACGATGGGCACCTCGGGATAGGCCTCGCGGCAGCGCTGGGAGTACACCAGCGAGCAGCGGTCCGGCCGCGCCCCGCCCTGCCCGCCGGGGGTGTAGGCGTCGTCGCTGCGGATCTTCCGGTCGGCCGTGTAGCGGTTGATCATCGAGTCCATGTTGCCGGCGGTGACGCCGAAGAACAGGGTCGGGCGGCCCAGCACCTTGAAGGGGTCGGCGCTGTGCCAGTCCGGCTGGGCGATGATGCCGACCCGGAAGCCCTGGGCCTCCAGGGTGCGGCCGATCACGGCCATGCCGAAGCTGGGGTGGTCGACGTAGGCGTCGCCGGTGACGATGATGATGTCGCAGGCGTCCCAGCCGAGCTGGTCCATCTCGGCCCGGCTCATGGGCAGGAACGGTGCCACCCCGAAGCGCTTGGCCCAGTAGGGACGGTAGGCCGTCAGCGCCTTGGCGCGCGGCATGGTGATGGCTGGCGATGAACTCACGGGCAAGAAACGGCGAGGAGGCGGGATGGCAGGGCCGAGCCTGCCGCAAGACCCGGTATTGTCGCCGTTTCGGGACCGGGCGTGGGATCCGCCGGCCTTCCAGCGGCCAGGCCTTAGAAAGCCTTCAACTTGAGGCGCACCACGAGGGTCGTCTGGGTCTGCTCGGAGGCCGGCACCATGCCCACCCGCCATTCCATCTGCTGCATCTGATAGGAAGCCATGGGCATCACCGTGTACAGCGAGGGGTCGACGCCGGCCAGGCTGGTCATGGTGCGCACCGGGCCCACCGAGGCGCCGAACTTCCAGCCCCCCACCGAGAAAGGCTGCCACTGCAGGGTGCGCGACCGCAGCATCTGGCGCAGGTCAGCGTAATCGGAGGCGGACTTCAGCGACCGGGTGTCGGGCTTGCTCGCCAGGGCCGGGCCGCTGGGGCGGAACCGCAGCGGGCCGTCGGTCTGGGTGTCCAGGCTTTCACCCAGGGAGAACGTGGAGGCATCCATCGCCATGCGCGGCGTGTAGCGGTTGAGCTGCTTGCGCCAGCGGGCCAGCAGGCCGGGCCGCGCCAGGTCGCTGGTGCTTGGCGTGGCCGTGTCAGGAGAAGTCGGCTCACCCAGGACGGCCCGCGCCGGCTCGGTGGCCGCGATGGAGGCCCCGGCCGCGCCCTCGCCCAGCGCCACGGGCTCCGTCTGCGCATGCGCCAGGGACGCCATCCCGCAGCCCATGGCCAAGGTCACCCACCACCCTGTCATCCGCTTACCCATGATCGCCACCCCTTGTCCTGCATCGACCCGACTTGCCCATCAGTCTGCGTCGCCAGCTATTTTTCGGTCGCTCGAATAAGAGGCTCAAGTCCTATTCAGATACAAGACGTAAGCGCCGGACACAAGTGTTGCCTGGGTGGCGCCCTGGGAGCCAGGGGCGCCACCGCGCCCCAACGAAGCGATCTTCCGTTACATTGCGCCCCAGCCAATTCCGAAGTTCAGCGGGAGTCAACAGATTGCGCGCCAGTGACTATGTGATCAACCTCATCCTGAGTGTCATCATGATTGTGGGCACTTACCAGTTCTATTTCCTGACGCAGCGCCGGCCCCTGCGCACGGCACGTGCCTTCGACTCACCCCTGGACGAGCGCCTGCCTTACTGGCCGGTCTGGTCCTGGGTCTACAGCTTCCTGTACTACCCGGCCATCCTGTACCTGAACCTGATCGCCCAGGACGCCCGCCATTTCACACTGATGGCCTTCAGCTACATCATGCTGCTGCTGATGCAGATGACCTTCTTCTACCTGTATCCGGTGGCCACCCCGGTCCATTGGCGCAGCATCAACCAGGGCAAGACCCTGTCGGAGCGCTTCCTGCTGTTCGTGCAGAAATTCGACGGCCCCACCAACTGCTTCCCCAGCATGCACGTGTCGGTGGCCATGCTGACGGCCCTGCATGCCCTGCCCCAGATGGGCCCAGCAGCCTATGCCTTCCCGGTGCTGATCGCGCTGTCGTGCATCTTCACCAAGCAGCACTACGTGATCGACCTGCCGGCCGGGGCCGCCCTGGGCTGGTTCGCCTACCTGCTGTACGGCTGGGTTCTGTAGTTTCAGGAAGCGATCAGGAAGAGGAACGGGCGCTGCGCGCCCAGTTCAGCAGGCGCTTGCCGAGCCCGAGCTCCATCCGCGAAGACTGCCCCGACAGGATCAGCTCGCCGCTCAGGTAGAGCGCATTGACCAGCCGGCTGGCACGCTCGGTGTTCATGCCGGGCCAGCCGGCGATCTCGCGCAGCGACACGGATTCCTGGCGCAGGCGCTGCGCCGCCGAACCCATGGCGCCATGCAGCCCCAGCTGCTTCATCACCGCGCCGGGGTTGAGCCGGAAGCTGGACTTCTGGGAGATGGCCGACACCAGGCTCTTGCGCGGCCCGTGCAGGGCCAGGGTGCGCAGCAGCGGCGGCAGCGGACGGTATTGCTCGGCCGGCATCACGCGCTCGTGCTGGGTGTGGCCCGGCAGGCGCACCCCCGGAGGCTCGGCGCGCAGGAACCGCAGCGTCGCCAGCCCGGTGATCGAGGCCTGGGTGAGGTCGCGCGGCGAATGGTAGAGCCGCTGCGCCGGAAACACCGTGACCGGCCACACCACCTGCTCGTACTGCAGGTACACCAGGGCCGGCTCGCTGTGGCGCAGGCAGGCCGCCATCACCTCCAGGGCATCGCCAGGCTGGGCCTCCTGGCGCAGCGCGTTCAGGTCCGACATCAGGCTGCTCGACAGCACCGTGGTCTCGTCGAGGCGCGCATAGGCGCTTTCACCAGGCGACTTGAGGATGCGCTGGAATGCACTGACACGCCAGAGCTCAACATCATGAAACTCACGCATTGCCTGCTTCCTTGTGGTTATTGAGTTAGTTGTGACCGCGTGTGAGCGGACCATGCTAGGCACCACAACCAGGGCCCTCAACCCCGGGTTCCGGGGGGCGGCCCCTGCCGGACGTGGACTATTTCACGGCGTCTGGCAACTCGATCTTCACCTCGAGAACCTCCAGGTTGCCCTGGCGCTCCAGCAGCACCTTGATGTCCTCCGGATTGACGCTGACGTACTTCGAGATCACCGCCAGCAGCTCGCGCTGCAGGTCGGGCAGGTAGTTGGGGCTGCTGTTGCGCCCGTTGCGCTCGTGGGCCAGGATCAGCTGCAGCCGCTCCTTGGCGACCGTGGCACTGCGCTTCTTTTCCCCGAGGAAGAACGAGAGGAAACCCATGGCTTACCTCCCGCCGAAGAAGCGTTTCAGGAAACTCGGCTTCACGGCGTCCACGAACCGCATGGGCTTGTCCTCGCCGAGGAAGCGGGCGACCACGTCCTTGTAGGCCTCGGAGACGTCGCTGCCTTCCATGTGGATGGCAGGCACGCCCTGGTTCGAGGCGTTGAGCACGGCTTCGGACTCCGGGATCACCCCGATCAGCTTGATGCGCAAGATCTCGTGGATGTCCTGCAGCGACAGCATCTGCCCGCCCTCGACCCGGTTGGGGTTGTAGCGGGTGATGAGCAAGTGCTCCTTGACGGGCTCGGCCTTGTCGATGGCGCGCTTGGTCTTGGAGTTGAGCATGCCCAGGATGCGGTCCGAGTCGCGTACCGAAGAGACCTCGGGGTTGGTCACCACCAGGGCCTCGTCGGCGAAGTGCATGGCCATCATGGCCCCGGTCTCGATGCCGGCAGGCGAGTCGCACACGATGTACTCGAAGTTCATCTCGGCCAGCTCCTTGAGCACACGCTCGACGCCCTCCTGCGTGAGGGCCTCCTTGTCGCGGGTCTGGGAGGCGGCCAGCACGTAGAGGTTCTCGCACTGCTTGTCCTTGATCAGCGCCTGGTTGAGGTTGGCCTCCTCGTGGATGACGTTGATCAGGTCGTAGACCACGCGGCGCTCACAACCCATGATCAGGTCGAGGTTGCGCAGGCCCACGTCGAAGTCGATCACCGCGGTCTTGTGCCCGCGCAGCGCCAGGCCGGAAGCGAAGCTTGCGCTGGTGGTGGTTTTACCGACGCCCCCTTTTCCGGAGGTCACCACGATGATCTTGGCCATGGTTGGCAGTCCTTGTCGATGAGGGTTGCTGGAGAAGAAGAAAGACGGTGAGAAAGCGGAAGCGAAACGGTGACGGGGGATGGTGGGGACAGCGCACGGGAGGCGCTCACAGCAGGGGCTCGAACACGAGGCGCTCGCCGTCGAGCCGGATCTGGGCGGGCTTGCCCTGGACCTCGGCTGGCAGGGGGTTCTCGGTGGTGCGGTAGGTGCCTGCAATGGCCACCAGCTCGGGTTCCATGCAGGTGCTGAAGATGCGGGCGTCCACCTGGCCCTTGGCGCCGGCGATGGCCTTGCCGCGCAGGGGGGCATAGACGTGGATGTGGCCGTCGGCGATGACCTCGGCGCCGAAGTTGACCGCCGCCAGCACCACCAGGTCACCGCCGCGGGCGTAGACCTGCTGGCCGGAGCGCAGGGGCTTGTGGATGACGAGGGTGGGGGCGGCCATGGCGGTGCCGGGATCGATGGCGGGGCGGGAGGCCGCGCTTTCCTGGACGACCAGCCCGGCCGAGGCGGCCGCGCCCTGGCTGGGCGGCACCGAGACGTCGGCGCTGCGCACCCCCTCGTCCGGCACCTCGCCCAGCCCGGCGGCCAGCGCCGCCTGCATCTGGGCCTCGCTGCCGCCGCGCACGCCCACGGGCTGCATCTTGTAGCGGCGCAGCAGGGCGACCAGGGCGGCCAGGTCGAGGGGGGAAGCCTCACCCGCCACACCGGCCAGGTCGATCACCACGGGGTCGTTGTTGAAGAAGTCGGGGGTGGCGCCGAAGCGCCGCTCCAGCTCGCCGGCCAAGGCCTCCAGGTCGGAGGTTTGCAGCACCAGCGCCACCAGCGTCAAGGAGGCGCTTTTCAGATCAAAGTGGGCGGGGGCAGTTCCTTTGGCAACAGCCATGTCACGGGGTCCTTGACGCAGACGGAAGGGGGATGCCCGAGTGTACAGAGGTCTGCCAGGGATTCGGTGACTCCGGCGAATGGAAACAACGCGGCGGCACCAGAGGGAAAACCCTCTGAAATCGGACGGGTTTGAGGGACTATGACCTCATCTCAGTGAATTTGAAGGCTGGCATCGACAGCGCCCCAGCGCGAGCCTCCGCCTCTCGTCCAGCAGGTCCAGCAACCTGTCGCTGAAAACCATGGGCTCATTTCGCAGTTTCACCCCTCCACGTCATCGCCCAGAAACCCTCCACTCTGATGCGCCCAGAGTCGCGCGTACAGCCCGCCGCGGGCCAGCAGGTGGCGGTGGTCGCCCTCCTCCACGATCCGCCCCCGGTCGAGCACGATCAGGCGGTCCATCGCGGCGATGGTGGACAGGCGGTGCGCGATCGCCACCACCGTCTTGCCCTCCATCAGGCTGTACAGGCTGGCCTGGATCGCCGCCTCGACCTCGGAGTCGAGCGCGCTGGTGGCCTCGTCCAGCAGCAGGATGGGGGCGTCCTTGAGCATCACCCGGGCGATCGCGATGCGCTGGCGCTGGCCGCCGGAGAGCTTGACGCCGCGCTCGCCGACATGCGCGTCGAAGGCCAGGCGCCCCGCCGGATCCGCCAGGGTCTGGATGAAGTCGTGCGCCTGGGCGCGCCGGGCGGCGGCCACCATCTCGGCCTCGGTCGCGTCGGGACGGCCGTAGAGGATGTTGTCGCGCACCGAGCGGTGCAGCAACGAGGTGTCCTGCGTGACCATGCCGATCTGCGCGCGCAGGCTGTCCTGCTGCACCGTGGCGATGTCCTGCCCATCCACCCGGATTGTGCCTGCGTCCACGTCGTGGAAGCGCAGCAGCAGGTTCACCAGCGTGCTCTTGCCCGCGCCCGAGCGGCCGACCAGGCCGATCTTCTCCCCCGGGCGAATGGTCAGGCTGAGGTCCTCGATGACGGGTGCCCCGCCTTCGTCCGGCGCCTTGGCATAGGAAAAGCGCACGTGCTCGAAACGGACCTCGCCGCGCGTGACCCGCAGCGGCGGCGCGTCGGGGCGGTCGGTCACCGCATGGGGGCGCGACAACGTGGCAATGCCGTCTTGCACCGTGCCGATATGCTCGAACAGCGAGGACACCTCCCACATCATCCAGTGCGAGATGCCGTTCAGGCGCAGCGCCATGGCCGTGGCCGCCGCCACCGCGCCCACGCCCAGGCTGCCCTGCACCCACAGCCACAACGCGGCACCCGCAGTGACCGCGATCAGCAAGGCGTTGAGGCTGTGGTTGACGACCTCGAAGCCGCTCACCAGGCGCATCTGCGCGTGCACGGTGACCAGGAACTCCTCCATCGCGGCACGCGCGTGCGCGGCCTCGCGCCGCGCGTGGGAGAACAGCTTGACGGTGGAGATGTTGGTGTAGGCGTCGGTGATGCGGCCGGTCATGAGCGAGCGGGCGTCGGACTGCGCCATCGCCACCCGGCCCAGCCGCGGCACGAAATACCACAGGGCCAGCAGGTACAGCCCCAGCCAGCCCAGGAAGGCACCGAGCAGCCACAGGTGGAAGCCGCCCACCACCGTCACCATCGTGAAGAAGTACAGCAGCACGAAGACCACGATGTCGCACAGGATCATGATCACCTCGCGGGTGGCCAGGGCCGTCTGCATCACCTTGGTCGCCACCCGGCCGGCAAACTCGTCCTGGTAGAAGCTCATGCTCTGCGCCAGCATCCAGCGGTGAAAGTTCCAGCGCTGCAGCATGGGGAAGTTGCCCGCCAGGGCCTGGTACTTGAGCAGCACCCGCAGCCAGATCACCAGCGGGCTCAGCAGCAGCGCACCGGCCAGCAGCAACAGGCTGCCCCGCTCCTGGGTCCAGAGGTCGGCCGCGTGCAGTTGGCCCAGCCAGTCGACGATGCGGCCGAGGAAGGCGAACAGCAAGGCTTCGAACACGGCGATCAGCGCGGTGATCAGGGTCAGCGTCAGCACCAGGCCGCGCGCGCCTTTGGCACAGGTCCACACGAAGGCAAAGAAGCCGCGCGGCGGCTGCGTGGGAGACGCTTCGGGATAGGGATCGAGCTGGCGTTCGAAAAATCGAGTCAGGGTCCGGATCAAGCGGCTTTCTCTCTCGAGGATGGGCAGGGCGCCGAGTCTGCCACCGTCGCGGCCCGGGGAGAAAGAAAGAAGAGGACGCCCGGGGGCCCTGGCAGCCCCTCGCGCTCAGAACGCCCGCATCTTGAGCTGCAGGATGATCGCGCCGTCGATGTTGCCGGTCGAGGGGATGATGCCCACGTTGAAGCCGAAGCGCTTGCCCTCGTAGGAGGCCATCGGCACGGCCACGAAGAAGGTGCCGCCACGGGCGATGGCCGGATAGCCGTCCATCACGCCCACCGAGGCGCCGATCTTGAAGTCACCCAGCTTCCAGGGCTGCCAGTTGGCCGTGGCGTAGGTGGTGGTGCGGCGGATGCTGTTGTAGTAGCTGCCCCCCATCACCGAGAGATCGCTGTTGAGGCGGTACTCCAGGCCCAGGCCGAAGTTGGATTCGTTGTAGCCGCGATCACGCACGAAATGCCGCGAGAACCCGCCCACGTTGACCCAGAGTTCGTGCTGGTTTTTCACCGTCAGCCCCGGCGACGAGCCCAGCTCCGGCTCACCCGCCGCCAGCGCCATGCCGCACACTGCCATCCCCACAACGCCTGTCACTGCCTGGATGATTTTTCTCATCTTGCGCTCCTGGTCGACCGCTCACACAACTGTTTACATTTGTGTCTATCGACCGTTCCAGAGCGAGGCTGAGCAGAAATGTGTAAGCGCAATCCCCGATTGTCGTGACGGATCTCACATGGCAGGCACTCGGCGTTGTAACCGGCCTTCAGATCGCCGGCGAGTGGCCGGGCCCCTGTCACGGAGCGCAAAGGCAGCAAGCGTGCTCACCGCTCGTGCACGCTTCGACAAGCGCTCCATAAGCAGTGCCTGGTGCCATGGGAGGGGCACCCGATGCGCAGCAGCCCCCACCCCAGCCCTCCCCCAACGGGGGAGGGAGCCCGCGCGAACGAGAGTGATGTGAGGGAAGAAGGGAGAAAGAAGCGGGGACCCGCTATCTATGTCAGCGAGGTGTCGACATCACGGCGTGCCATGGCCAGGAATTCGGCCGACTGCATCTCGCGCAGGCGCGAGACGGTGCGCGGGAATTCGTGCGCCAGGGGACCTTCGGTGTACAGCGCCTCGGGCGGCGCCTCGGCGGACATGATCAGCTTGACGCGACGGTCGTACATCACGTCGACCAGCCAGGTGAAGCGCCGTGCCTCGGAGGCCAGGCGCGGCGGCATCACCGGCACGTCGGACAGCAGCACGGTGTGGAACTGGGTCGCCAGCTCGAGGTAGTCGTTCTGCGAGCGCGGACCGCCGCACAGTTCCTTGAAGTCGAACCACACCACGCCGCCCGCGCGCCGTCGCGCCACCAGCTCGCGGTGCTCGATGCGCAGGATCGGCGGCTCCTCCTTGACCTCGATCAGCGCGTCGAAGGCGGCCTGCATGGCCTGGTCGGCCTGCGGCCCCAGGGGCGTGTGGTAGATCTGGACCTGCTCCAGGGTGCGGCTGCGGTAGTCGGTGCCGTTGTCGACGTTGACGATGTCCAGGCGGCTTTTCAGCAGCTCGATGGCGGGCAGGATGCGGTCCCGGTGCAGGCCGTTCGGATACAGCTCGTCCGGATGGAAATTCGAGGTGGTGACGATGCCCACCCGGTTGTCGAACAGCGCCTGCAGCAGGCGGTGCAGGATCATCGCGTCGGTCACGTCGGCCACGTGGAACTCGTCGAAGCAGATCAGGCGGTGGCGCCGCGCGATGCGCCGGCCCAGCTCGTCCAGTGGGTTGACGGTGCCGTGCAGCTCCGCCAGCTCGCGATGCACCTCGCGCATGAACTCGTGGAAGTGCAGGCGGGTCTTGCGGTTCAGGGGGACGGCCTGGAAGAAGCAGTCCATCAGGAAGCTCTTGCCGCGCCCCACCCCGCCATACATGTACACGCCGCGCGGAATCGACGGCGCCAGGAACAGCTTGGTCAGCGGATTGCGCCGGCGCGCCTTGTAGTCGGTCCAGGCGGTGGCGCAGCGCTCCAGCGCCGCCACGGCGCGCAGTTGCGCAGGGTCGCTGTGATAGCCGCGTTCGGCGAGGGTCTGTTGGTAAAGCGCCGTGACGGCAGGAGTTTCGAAGTCAGCCATGGAACACCGTGGGTACTGCCAGGGCCGCAGACATTGCGCGCCCCTCGGGCCGCCACAGGACGGCTCCGGCCCGCGCCAGGCGCCGGTGCGTCCAGGAGGCCGCCCTGCGGCGCAGCGCGCAGTGTATTGAAGAACCGGGCGCCAGGGGGCGGCCTGGGGCATCCGCCTCAGGGCGAGTCATCGCCCGGCTCCCCCTCTTCATCCTCGTCTTCGCCCAGCTCGCCGCCGCCCGTGGGTGGGACGTTGTGCGGGTCCAGCTCGCGGGGCACCGGCAGCGCCGACGGCTCGGGCGGCATCGGAGCCCGGCCAGCCATGGCGGCGCGCAGCTGGTAGACATAGGCCAGCACCTGGGCCACCGCGGCAAACAACGCTGCCGGGATCTCGCGGTCCAACTGGGCGTGGGCGTACAAGGCCCGTGCCAGCACCGGCGCCTGCAGCACCGGCACCTTGGACGCCTTGGCCACGTCGCGGATGGTCATGGCCAGCAGGTCCGCTCCCTTGGCCACCACGCGCGGCGCGCCCATCTTGCTTTCGTCGTACTGCAAGGCCACGGCATAGTGGGTCGGGTTCATGACCACCAGGTCGGCCTTGGGCACCGCGGCCAGCATGCGACGGCGGGACAGCTCGCGCATGCGCACCTTGATCTTGCCCTTGACTTCGGCATTGCCTTCCACTTCCTTGTGTTCTTCCTTCATTTCCTGGTGGCTCATGCGCAGACGGCCGGCATGGAGCTTTTTCTGCAGCGGCGCGTCGACCGCCGCGAACAAGGCCAGCACCAGAAGCACCATCAGCAGCCCGGTGACGATCGTCTGGGCGACATGGCTGATGCCGGCCGGCAAGGCCATGCCCCAGGCGCCGTTGAATTCGTCAAGATGGCTCTTCAAATAGAGGCCGCCCACCAGGCCCAGCAACAGGGCCAGCACGCAACCCTTGAGGGCGCTGATGAAGGCCTGCTTGTTGAACAGGCGCTCCCCCGCTGTCAGCGGATTGAGCTTGTCGAAGCGCGGCATGAGCACCATCAGGGTGAAATTCCAGCCGCCCACCAGCAGGTTCGCAGCGAAGGCCACGGCGATCATCAGCAACCCCAGCGGCAGCACCACCCACAGTAGCTTCATGACCAGCGTGCCCAGGTGGCGCAGCATCACGTCGGGCTGGCTCAGGGTCTGGACATCGAAGCGCAGGGCCGAGGCCAGCAGCTCGCGCGCCCAGTGCGCCAGGTCGGGCGCCAGGAACACCAGCGCGGCACCACCCGCGGCCATGGCGGCGAAGTGCCCCAGGTCCTGCGATCGCGGCAGGTTGCCTTCCTCCCGCGCCTTGGTCAGCTTGCGCTGTGACGCTGGAAGGTTGCGGTCTTGGGCGTTGGGGTCGGCCATGGCGGGAAGTCAGCAAGGCCTGGCCAGTGTGCCGGGAAGCCGCACCAGCCAGTCCCCGGTGGAACGGGGAAAGAACCCCGTTTCTGTTTCTGTGTGCTGTCACGTCAACCTGGGCGAAGAGGCGCCCGTGGCGTCTTACCAGCGCTGCGCTCAAGTTCTGCCGCCAGCGGTCGATAGCGAGGACTGACGCACCTGACCGCAGCCTCTTCGGCCCTTCGCAACACTCTGCGACGTATTTGACATCCGCGGTCACTGAAGCGAAATAAGCCTCACTTTGGCCATCAATTCCTCCTTAAGACCATCCATCGGAGCACCGATATTCCGACGGAACGGGAGGGTTTCATCCGTTGTGGGCTTTTTTAGCCTCCGGCTGGCACCTGACTCAGAGACACACGCTCGCGAGAGCGGAACGCAACGCGAATCTTCATGTCAGGTCTATGTATGAGAACCGGTCATCTTCAGCGTCCTTGCAGGGCACGAGCCCCTGCAAGGACGCTGTCATGGTGAGTGGCTGCCATCAACGACCCGGCTGATCCATTGAGCTGAAGGACCCCCATGGCAACCATCATCACTGCCCTGAGCACTGCCCAAATCGCAGCCCTCAGCACCGCGACGATTGCGCGTTTCACGACGGAAGATTGGGCAGCGTTCAGCACGGCGCAGATCGTGGCACTGACAACGAGCCAGGCCGGGGCCATCTCCAGCAGCGTCATCTCGGCGATCGGGACCGCTCAGATGGCAGCCTTCCAGACCGAGGACCTGCGGCTCATCAAGACAGCGGCCATCAAGGCACTGACGACGGCCCAGGTCGACGCCCTCACCAGCGACCAACTCCGATCCCTCAGCACAGCGCAGGTCACGGCCTTCACCACGGCCCACGTTAACGTATTGAGCACTGACGACCTCAACGCCCTGAGCACCACACATTTCGCTGCACTGACCACCACGCAAGTGGCGGCCCTGAACACCACGCAGATCGCTGCCCTGGAGACAGAGGACATCGCCGCCCTGAGCGCCAGCGCAGTGAGTGCGCTGTCCACCGCCGGCGTGAACGTCATCACCACCGAGCAGATCGTTGCCCTGGGCAGCGCTCAGATAGGTGCCTTGAGCAGCGCCCAGGTGATGGCCCTGACTTCCTCTCAGGTTGCCGCGCTCGAGACCGCTGATGTGCGCGCCCTGTCCACCTCGGCCATCCGCAACCTGAGCACCGACCAGATCGCTGCGCTTGGCTCCAATCAGATGAGTGCACTGACCTCCGCCCAGGTCATCGCCATCACCACCGCCCAGATCTCCGCGCTGGGCACCGCCAGCCTCAACGCCCTTGGCACCGCCCAGTTTGCCGCCCTCAGCAGTGCCCAGGCCGCCGCGCTCACCACCACCCAGGTCGCCGCGCTGGAGACCGCCGACCTGGCCGCCATGAACACGGCCGCCATCCGCAACCTCACCACCGATGGCATCACCGCCCTGACCACCGCGGAGATCGTCGCGCTGAGCACCGCGCAATCCGCCGCGCTCACCTCGGCCCAGGTCACCGCCTTGGGCACCGCCCAGATCGCTGCCCTGGAGAGCGCTGACCTGCGCGCGCTCAGCACCACGGGCGTCCAGGCATGGAGCACCGCCCAGCTCGCCTCGCTGGACA
>CBINPE010000140.1:0-13200 GCA_966252435.1 uncultured Burkholderiales bacterium
GCCTCGGCGCCCATCTGGTCGAGGATGGTGCGGCTGTCGATCTTGCTGCTGACCTGGAAGCTCAACCGGGTCGGGATGTTGGCCTTGATCAGCCCGGTGATCACGTCCACGCTGGGCCGCTGGGTGGCCAGGATCAGGTGGATGCCGGCAGCCCGGGCCTTCTGTGCCAGCCGGGCGATGAGTTCCTCGATCTTCTTGCCCACCACCATCATCAGGTCGGCCAGCTCGTCGATCACGATCACCACGAAGGGCAGCCGCTCCAGCGGCTCGGGCGCCTCGGGCGTGAGGCTGAAGGGGTTGGGGATCAGCTCGCCGCGCTCGGCCGCCTCGGTCAGCTTCTTGTTGTAGCCCGAGAGGTTGCGCACCCCGAGCTTGCTCATCAGCTTGTAGCGCCGCTCCATCTCGCCCACGCCCCAGTTGAGCGCATTGCCGGCCTGCTTCATGTCGGTGACGACGGGACACAGCAGGTGCGGGATCCCTTCGTAGACGCTCATCTCGAGCATCTTCGGGTCGATCAGGATCAGGCGCACGTCGCGCGCCTCGGCCTTGTAGAGCAGCGACAGGATCATCGCGTTGATGCCCACCGACTTGCCCGAGCCGGTGGTCCCGGCCACCAGGCAGTGCGGCATCTTGGCCAGGTCGGCCACGACCGGATTGCCGACGATGTCCTTGCCCAGGCCCATGGTGAGCATGGAGGCAGCGTCGTTGTAGACCATCGAGCCCAGGATCTCCGACAGGCGGATGGTCTGCCGCTTCGGGTTGGGCAGCTCCAGGGCCATGGTGGTCTTGCCGGGGATGGTCTCCACCACGCGGATGCTCACCAGGCTCAGGCTGCGCGCCAGGTCCTTGGCCAGGTTCACCACCTGGGAGCCCTTCACGCCAGTGGCCGGCTCGATCTCGTAGCGGGTGATCACCGGCCCCGGCGAGGCCGTCACCACCCGCACCTCGACGCCGAAGTCCTTGAGCTTCTTCTCGATCAGGCGCGAGGTCATCTCCAGCGTCTCGGGCGACACCGATTCACCGCGCGCGCGCGGGGCGGCGTCGAGCAGGTCGACCTGGGGCAGCTTGGTGTCGGTCAGCTCCGTGAACAACGGCTTCTGCTTTTCCTTGGCGACCCGCTCGCTCTTCGGGATCTCGACCACGGGCGGCTCGACCACGATTGGCACGTGCACCGGCGGCGGATGGGCCTGCTGCTCCATGACCTGCTCGCGCTCGCGCTCACGCTTGGCCTTCTGGCCCACCCGCTGGTCTTCGGCCCGCTCCCGCTGGGCCAGGCGGCTGTCGCGCAGCGACTCCACCGCGCGACCGATGCGCTCGGCCAGGTTCAGCCAGGAAAAGCGGAAAGCCATCGCGAAGCCCAGCACCAGCATCGAGATCCAGAACACGCCCGAGCCTGAAAAACCCAGCCAGCGCTGGCTGGTGAGCCCCAGGCTGTAGCCCAGCACCCCGCCGGCATGCCCGCCGGGCACCCGGGCCTCCCACTGGTAGAGACGTGTCCATTCCAGCGCACAGCTGGCGCACAGCAGCAGCCCCACGCCCAGCCAGAACATCCAGCGCGGCAGCGGGTGACCGGGCTGCTCGGACACCTCCGCCGGCCAGTCACTGCCGCGCAGCACGCGGGCCAAGGCCCCGAGCCAGGCCCGCAAGCCGATCACCATCAGCCACCAGGCCGAGAAGCCGAACAGGAAAAAACTCAGGTCGGAGCCCCAGGCGCCGAGCGAGCCCACCAGGTTGCGCACCGGCGAGCCATTGCCCGAGGTGGAGAAAGCGGGGTCGGTGGGGTGGTAGCTGGTCAGGGCCAGCAGCGCCAGCAGCAGCAGCGCGCCGGTGGCGAACACCAGGGCCTGCGCGCGCAGGCCCGCCAGCCACGAGGCGTGCGGGGTGGGCGCCGAGGCGGGCCCCGGATCGGCAGGAGTCTTGGATTTCCGGCCGCGGGCCGGGGATGGCGGCGGCGCGGGGGCGTCAGAACGCAAGGAACCGAGCGGAAAAGTCATGGGCATGATTGTGGCGGATGAAACCCCCTCCTGACCGTCTCTCTGACAGGCATGCCGGCCCTCTTACTTCGCCGGCCCATGACCTGCCCGCAGGACGGGGTTATCCCTTGTCCGATTGGCAACCCCGAGGCCGCCTGCTAGGATTTTTCCCTGTCTGTCCGCCCCGACGCCACGCCCATGACAAACCGCAGGCGCAGTCAAATCCTGTTGGTCGATGACGACGCCTCGACCATCCAGTTGCTTGGGCACATGCTGGCGCAAGAGGGCGAGATTCGCTTCACGACCTCCGGCACCGAGGCACTGCGCATGGTCAGGGAGACCGTGCCTGACCTGATCCTCCTCGACATCGACATGCCGGAGAAGAACGGCCTGGAGATCTGCCGCACCCTGCAGGCCGACCCCAGAATGGCCCAGGTGCCGGTGATCATCCTTACCAGCCACGCCCAGGCGGCCACCGAGGTGTGGGCCCTGGAGGTGGGCGCCGCGGACTTCATCGCCAAGCCGCTGATCGCCTCGCAGGTGCTGGCCCGGGTGCGCTCCCAGCTGCGGCGCAGCCAGAGCGGCGAAGCCGGCGCCGAGGCTCCCGACGCCCAGGACCCCCAGCGCGGCACGCGCATCCTGATCGTCGACGACGACGCCGGCTCGATCCAGTGCATCCGGCTGGCCCTGGGCTCGTCGGCCGAGCAGTTCCAGTTCGCCACCAGCGGCGAAGAGGCCCTGCGCGCCGTGGCCAAGTCGCCCCCCGACCTGATCCTGCTGGACGCCCAGATGCCCGGCATCGACGGCTTCGAGGTGTGCCGCCGCCTCCAGGACAACCCCGCCTTCTCCCATGTGCCGATCGTCTTCGTCACCCGCTTCAGCGACCCGGCCAGCGAGGCCCGGGCGATGGACCTTGGTGCCAGCGACTTCATCGGCAAGCCCTACAAGCCGGCCGTGCTCAAGGCCCGGGTGCGCAACATCCTGCGCCGCAAGCTGCAGGCCCATGCCGCGCTCAAGGCCCAGCAGGCCCAGTGGCAGCGCCTCAGCGACAAGCGGGTGAGCGCGATCGTCGACGCCGCCTCCGACGCGATCCTCACGGCCGACGCCGAGGGCCACATCGTCCTGATCAACAAGGCGGCCTGCGCCATGTTCCAGCTGTCGACGGAACAGGCCCTGGGGCGCCCCCTGCGCAGCCTGCTGAACTGGCAACCCCAGCCCGGCGGCGAGGATGCCGCGGCCTACCGCGGCATGAAGACTTTCGTGCGGGCGGACGGGGCCAGCGTCACGGTCGAGGCCTCGACCTCGCAGATTGGCCAGGGCGCCGACCAGCTCACCACCGTCGTGCTGCGCGACCTGACCGAGCGCGAGCGCACCGAGGCCGAGCAGCGCGCCCGCATCGAGGCCGAAACCGCCAGCCAGACCAAGAACCTGCTGCTGTCCTACATCGCCCACGAGATCGGCAACCCGCTCAACGGCATCCTGGGTTTTGCGCAGCTGATCCTGGCCGATCCCGCGAACCCGCTGACCCCGACCCAGGCCATGCGCGTGAACCACATCCTGCAGTCGGGCCAGCACCTGCAGTCCCTGATGCGCGACGTGCTCGACCTGAGCCGCTTCGAGGCCGGCACGCTCGAGGTGCACCTCGAGGAGATCGACATCGGCGCCTGCGTGCGCGAGGCGGTGCGCCTGCTGCAGGCCGATGCCACCGCCGCCGGCGTCCACCTGTCCTGCAGCACGCCGGGCGAGGGCGTGAAGGGGCGCGGCGACCGGGCCCGGCTACTACAATGCCTCATCAACCTGCTCTCCAACGGCATCAAGTACAACCGTCCCCAGGGACATGTCGACGTGCGCCTCGAGCCGTCCGACGGGCAGGTGCGCATCACGGTGTCTGACAGCGGCATGGGCATGTCGCCTGCCCAGGTTCAGCACCTGTTCGAGCCCTTCAACCGGCTGGGCCGGGACGCCTCCATCCATGGCTCCGGGATCGGCCTGGCCGTGACCCATCACCTGATCCGCGCCATGGGCGGCCAGATCGACGTCAACAGCATTGCGGGCGAGGGCAGCCGCTTCGTCGTCAGCCTTCCCGTGTGGGCCCCTGCCACCTCGGCGTCCGCGCCCGCCTCATGAATCCGAGCCGGCCCGCTGAGTCGTCGCGTTCCGCTCTTTGCGTTCTTCGTTCCTTCGCGTCGTGCACGGGTGTCGCCCGCCTCCGGCAGCCCACCCTTCCCCCAACCCAACAGGACCAGGCGAGTGCTGCAAAACCAAGCTGTCAGTTCCATCCTCATCGTGGACGACGACCCCGGCACCGTGCAGATGCTGGGCAAGATGCTCGCGCCCCTGGGAGAGCTGCGCTTCGCCCTGTCCGGGCAGGAAGCTCTGAACCTGGCGCGCGCCATGCCGCCCGACCTGGTCGTGCTGGACGCGGAGATGCCGGGGCTCAACGGGTTCGAGGTCTGCCAGCAGTTCAAGCGCGACCGTGACTTGGCCCACATCCCGCTGATCTTCGTCACCAGCCACAGTGACACGGCGATGGAGGTCGCAGGCCTGTCGGCCGGTGCGGTGGACTTCATCAGCAAGCCTCTGAACCCGCCGCTGGTGATCGCCCGGGTGCGCATGCAGCTGCGGCTGAAGTACCTCACCGACGGCCTGCGCCGCGCCGCGCTCACCGATTCGCTCACCGGCGTGGGCAACCGGCGCCGCTTCGACGAGCAGGTCGAGAAGGAATGGATGCGCGCCGTGCGCATCGGCGAGTCGCTCTCGCTGCTCATGATCGACATCGACTACTTCAAGCGCTACAACGACCGCTACGGCCACCTGGCCGGCGACGGCTGCCTGCGCAAGGTCGCCGAGGCCATCAGCTCGGTGGCGCGCCGCCCGGCCGACGAGGTGGCCCGCTTCGGCGGCGAGGAGTTCGCCATGCTGCTGCCCCACACCGACGAGGCCGGGGCCCAGCACATCGCCGCCCACGTGGCGCAGGCGGTACAGGACATGCAGCTGCCGCACGACGCCTCGCCCTTGTGCGGCGGCGTGGTCACGGTCTCGGTCGGCGCCACCACCGCGGACGGCACCGGGGTGGGCGGCAGCGAGGCCCCGCCCGCGACCGACATCGTGGCACGCTGCGACGAGGCCCTGTACGAGGCCAAGAGGGCCGGACGCGCCCGCAGCGCCTTCCTGCCCCTGGTGTTCGAGTTCAGCGGCAGCGCCGCCCCCGCCGGTCAGTGCAACGGACAGTTCCAGAACCACCCCTTGTCGTCCACGGCCGACACCCCTCCGCTGAAAGGCCCGGGCCATGCGTGAGCCCCAGAGAAGAGATGCACGGCGCGCCCTGTGGCTGTCGATGGGCCTGCTGGGCGCGGGGCTGATCCTGACCGTCGCCCTGGCATGGGAGCAATCGCTGTCCAGCCAGGGACAGGAAGGCTCGCCCCTCCTCGCGCTGCAAGCCCAGCTGCGACCCGGGGCCGTCTTCGCCCTGGGGGCGATCACCTCGGCGCTGATCGCCGCCCTGCTCTATGCCCACCTGCTCAGCCGCAACCGGCGGCTGCAGATCCTGGCCGACCAGCTGCATCTGGCCACGATCGTCGAGAACTCCAGCGACGCGCTCACCTCCGAAACCCTCGCGGGCGTGATCACGAGCTGGAACCGGGCGGCGGAGAAACTCTTCGGCTACACCGCGGAGGAGGCCATCGGCCAGCGCTACACCGAGCTGATCTACGGTGACCACCACAGCGATGACCGGCTGCTGGCACCGGTGCGCCAGGGTCTGTCGATGAGCGCCTTCGAGGACACCTGCCGGCACCGCGACGGCACGCCGGTCGAGGTCTCGGTGACGGCCGCGCCCATCAAGTCCGCCAAGGGCGAGGTGGTGGGCATCGGCCGCACCATCCGCGACATCGGCCGGCAGAAGCAGGCCGAGCGCCAGCTGCAGGAGTTCAACGCCTCGCTGGAGCGCCAGGTCTCGGAGCGGACCGCCGAACTCGAGCAGGCCCACCAGGAACTCCAGAAGATCCTCGACACCGTCCCCTCAATGATCGGCTACTGGGACTGCAACCTGATCAGCCGTGTGGCCAACAGCGCCTACCGGCGCTGGTTCGGCGTGGCGCCCGAGGCGGTCAACGGCGCTCACATGCGCGACCTGCTGGGGCCGGACCTGTTCGAGAAGAACCTGCCGCACATCCAGGGCGCACTGCGCGGCAAGCGCCAGACCTTCGAGCGCACCATCCCCAAGCCCAGCGGCAACGGGGTGCGCCACTCCCTCATCCACTACATCCCGGACGTGGTCGAGGGACAGGTGCAGGGCTTCTTCGCGCTGATCCACGACGTCACCGAACTGACCGAAAGCCGTCAGAAACTGGCCGACCTGGTGCGCGAGAGCGAAGCCTTGCTCAGCACCATCAAGTCGCACGCCCTGTACTCGGTCACCGACCGCTGCGGCAACATCATCGACGTCAACGACAACTTCTGCGCCATCAGCGGCCACACCCGCGCCGAGCTGATCGGGCAGAACCACCGCCTCATCAACTCCGGCGTCCACGGGCAGGAGTTCTGGGCCGAGATGTGGCGCACCGTGAGCACCGGGCAGGTGTGGCACGGCGAGGTCTGCAACCGCAACAAGGACGGCGGCCTGTACTGGGAGGACGCCATCATCGCGCCCTTCCTCGGCACCGACGGCACGGTGGAGAAGTACATCTCCATCCGCACCGACATCACGGCCAGCAAGGCCGCCACCGCGGCCCTGGCCGAGGAGCGCGAGCGGCTGGACCACATCCTCAAGGGCACCAATGCCGGCACCTGGGAATGGAACGTGCAGACCGGCGAGGCCCGCTTCGACGAACGCTGGGCCGAGATCATCGGCTACACCCTGGCCGAGCTGGGCCCGATCAGCATCCAGACCTGGCTCGAGCACACCCACCCGGAAGACCTCGCCCAGTCCGAGGCCCTGCTGGCCCGCCACTTCGCCGGCGAGATCGACTACTACGAGTGCGAGACCCGCATGCGGCACCGCCATGGCCACTGGGTCTGGGTGCTGGACCGGGGCCGCGTGTCCAGCTGGACCGCCGACGGCAAGCCCGAGCGCATGTACGGCACCCACCAGGACATCTCGCGCAGCAAGGAAGCCCTGCGCCGGCTCGCCGCCAGCGAGGCCTTCCTGGAGCGCGCCGGCCGGCTGGCGGGCGTGGGCGGCTGGCAGCTCGACGTGGACTCGGGCGAACTCACCTGGAGCGGCGAGACCCAGCGCATCCACGAGCTGCCGCCCGACTACCGCCTGGTGATGCAGGAGGCCATGCAGTACTACGCGCCGCATGCCCGGCCCATCATCGAGAACGCCGTGCGGCGCGCCATGGAATACGGCGAGGGCTGGGACCTCGAGCTGCCCCTGATCACGGCCAAGGGCCGCTCGATCTGGGTGCGCACCGTGGGCGAGGTGGAGTACGCCTCGGACGCCGCCGGCAGCAAGCCGGTGCGCCTGGTGTGCGCGCTGCAGGACATCACGGCGCGCCGGGCCGCCGAGGAAGCCATGGACGCCAAGCGCGCGGCCGAGGCGGCCAGCGCGGCCAAGAGTGCTTTTCTGGCCACGATGAGCCACGAGATCCGCACCCCGCTCAACGCCACCATCGGCCTGTGCTACCTGCTCGACCACACCACCCTGCAGGCCGAGCAGCGCGACTACCTGCGCAAGATCCAGGTCGCCAATCGCTCGCTGCTGGGCGTGATCAACGACGTCCTCGACCTGGCCAAGATCGAGGCCGGGGAGATCACGCTGGAATCGCGCCCCTTCGACCTGAAGGACATCTTCGAGGAACTCTCCGACGTGCTGGGTCCGCAGGCCCAGCGCAAGCGCCTGACGCTGAAGTTCGACACCCCGGCCGATCTGCCGGCCCAGGTGTGCGGCGACGCCACCCGCGTCGGGCAGATCCTGATGAACCTGCTCAGCAATGCCATCAAGTTCACCGAAAGCGGCGAGGTGGCGCTGAGCGTGCGCCTGAAGTCCAGCGATGCGGAACGCCACCACCTGCACTTCCGGGTGCGCGACACCGGCATCGGCATCGCCCCCGAGGTCCAGTCGCGCCTGTTCCTGCCCTTCGTGCAAGCCGACGCGGCCACCACCCGGCGCTTCGGCGGCACGGGGCTGGGGTTGTCGATCGTCTGGCAGCTGGCCCACATGATGGGCGGCGAGGTGGGGGTGCAGAGCCGCGTCGGACAGGGCAGCGAGTTCTGGGCCACCCTGCCGCTGGGCGTGGTCGCCAGCAGCCCTGAGCTGATCGAAGGCGCCTTGTCCAAACTCAAGGTGCGCGTCGTGGCCGAGACGCCGGGCCAAGGCGCCTTCCTGGGCAACCTGGCCCGCACCCTGGGCTGGGAAGCCGAGGTGTTGAACTTCGAGGAGGCCGCCGCCGAGAACCAGGCCGAAGCCCTGACCGATGTGGTGCTCGTCGAAGGCCCCGTCCACCTGACCAGCCGCTCGGCCCTGCGCAGCCTGGTGGCCGACTGGGGCCGCCAGTGGCCCATGGTGGTGGTCAACCCGGACGCCCCGCAAGCAACGGCCTTTGCCTGGACCGCAGGCACGGACGGGGTGGACAGCGTCGTCAACGCGCCGGTGAAGGCATCCGAGCTGTTCAATGCCGTCAACCAGGCCGTCGCGCGCCGCGAAGGCAGCACCGAGCGCGTGCTGAAGTCGACCCAGGTGGAGCCCAACGCCGCGGAATGGCTGCCAAACGTGCGGGTGCTGGTGGTCGACGACAGCGAGATCAACCGCGAGGTGGCTGAGCGCATCCTGGCGCGCGAAGGGGCCATCGTCGAGACCTGCGCCGGCGGGCAGGAAGCCATCGACCGGCTGAGCCGCCATGACGAGGCGCCGTTCGACGCCGTGCTGATGGATGTGCAGATGCCCGAGATCGACGGCAACGAGGCCACCCGGCGCATCCGCCACGACCTTGGCCTGCAGACCCTGCCGATCCTTGCCCTGACCGCCGGCGCCCTGACGGCGGAACGCCAGGAGGCCATCGAGGCCGGCATGAACGACTTCGTCAGCAAGCCGCTCGATCCACGCCTGCTCATCCGCACCGTGCGCCGCCACGTCGAGCAAGCCCGTGGCGACACCCTGCCCCTGCGGCTGCGCAACGAGGCGCTGCTGTCTCCCGCAGCGCCCTGGCCGCACGTCGAAGGCATCGACAGCGCCGACGCCGCCCTGCGCTTCGGGCACGACACGGCCCTGTTCGCGACCCTGCTGGAACGCCTGCTGCGCGAGTTCGAGGACCTCACCCAACTTCCCCCTGTCTTGCCGCAGACGCCCCAGGAGCGCACCGCCCTGACCGCCCGCATGCACAAGCTGCGCGGCAACGCCGGCATGCTGGGGGCCGAGGTCCTGCATCCCCTGGCCGGCGAGATGGAGAAAGCCCTGCGCAGCAACCAGCCAGTGGAGGAACTGGCGGGATTGATGGAAAACATCGGACAGGCGCTGAGCGCCCTGGCCATTGCCTGCGCGCCCGTGCTGCAGGCCCACAACCAGGCCAAGCAGGCGCCGGTCGCCCCGGGCGACGCGCCTGCCGCCCCCCTGGACGAAAGCGCGCTGGCCGCGCTGTCGGAGCTGTTGCGGCGTCAGGACCTGGCGGCCCTGGAGCACTTCAAGGGGCTCATGCCCGCCCTGCGGGGCACCTGGACGCAGGAGCGGTTCAACCGCTTCCGCCATGCTGTCGAGAGTCTGCTGTTCCAGGAGGCGCTGACCATCCTGAGCGAGGCCCCCGCCCCTGGCGGCGATTCGCTCAGGCCAGGCGCTCCTTGATGATCACGGAACCGTTTTCCTGCGTTTCGACCATGCCGCGCTCTTCCAGGTCTTTCATGACGCGGCTGACCATCTCGCGCGAGGCTCCCACGACCTTGGCCAGGTCCTGGCGCGAGACCTTGCTGCGGATGATCTTGGTGTCGCCGTCGTCCTCGGCCATGTCCAGCAGCGTGCGGGCCACGCGGCCATAGACGTCGAGCAGGGCCAGGGATTCGATCTGCCGGTCGGCATTGCGCAGGCGCTGCACCAGGCCGCGCATGATGGCGTAGGACAGGCTGGAGTTCTCGGGCAGGCAGCGGGCGAACTCGGCGCGGCCCAGGATCAGCATGTCGGTCTGCACCTCGGCGCGCACCGTGGCCGAGTGCGGCTCGTTGTCAATCAGGCTCATCTCGCCCACGTAGTCACCCGACTGCAGCACCGCCAGGATGACCTCGCGGCCGCGCGAGTCGGCGGTCAGCACGCGGGCCCGTCCCGTCAGCAGGATGAACAGCGCGTTCGACTTGCGACCGTGCTCGACGATGATCTCGCCGCGGCGGAAGCGGCGCTTGACGACGCTGTCGGCGATCCCCTGCGCTTGCTCGGTGGTGAGCATGGAAAACAGCGGCACCCGGCGAATCAGGTCCAGATTGGACAACATGGCCATGAGCAATCCCTTTCGACTCTCGATTGTTTGAAATAAACGTGCAAACAACTCAGTGCCCAAATGTCACTGCCACAAGTCACGGGCGGCACGAAAACCCATTGTCGTGGGGTCTTGGCACAATGAGGCGTCTTGATGGGCCGCAAAAGGGCACCATCTCTGCTGAATCGGGCCTGCCCGGCCCGGCCGTTCCGACCTTTTTTCTTCCTCCGGCATCGCCGTTTCAACCATGACCTCTCCCCGTCAACATGCCCAGGTGCTGATCCTGGGCTCCGGCCCCGCCGGCTACACCGCCGCGGTCTATGCCGCCCGTGCCAACCTGCGCCCCATGCTCATCACCGGCATGGACCAGGGGGGCCAGTTGATGACCACCACCGAAGTCGACAACTGGCCGGCCGACGTCCAGGGCGTGATGGGCCCGGACCTGATGCAGCGCTTCGCCCAGCACGCCGAGCGCTTCAACACCCAGATGGTGTTCGACCACATCCATGAAGTGGATTTGTCCCAGCGGCCCTTCATCCTGCGCGGCGGCTCGGGCGAGTACAGCTGCGACGCCCTGATCATCGCCACCGGCGCCTCGGCCAAGTACCTGGGCCTGCCCTCCGAGCAGGCGTTCATGGGCCGGGGGGTGAGCGGCTGCGCCACCTGCGACGGCTTCTTCTACCGTGACCAGACCGTGTGCGTGGTCGGCGGCGGCAACACCGCCGTGGAAGAAACGCTGTACCTGTCGAACATTGCCGCCGAAGTGCACCTGATCCACCGCCGGGACAAGTTCCGGGCCGAGGCCATCCTGATCGACAAGCTGAACGACAAGGTGCAGGCCGGCAAGGTGAAGCTGCACCTGTGGCACACCCTGGACGAGGTGCTGGGCGACACCAGCGGCGTCACCGGCGTGCGCATCCGCAGCACCCAGCCCGGCGGCGCCACCACCGACCTCGCCCTGAAAGGCTGCTTCATCGCCATCGGCCACCAGCCCAACACCAAGATCTTCGAGGGCCAGCTGGAGATGAAGGACGGCTACATCGTCACCCGCAGCGGGCTGGGCGGCATGGCCACCATGACCAGCGTGCCGGGCGTGTTTGCGGCCGGCGACGTGCAGGACCACGTCTACCGCCAGGCCATCACCAGCGCGGGCACGGGCTGCATGGCCGCCCTGGACGCCCAGCGTTTCCTGGAGAAATGAGCCTTGCCAGCGGCCCCGTCAGCGGGGCCTTGGCAGAGGGCCTGAAAATCGTCTTATAATCGCGGTCTTTGGGAAATTTCGGGGTTGAAACCCTTTCAGCTTTCCGGGACAGGTGGTTTTTCCAAACCACATTCACCGCGGCAAGTGTGGACGTGCCCTGAACCTTCTTTCTTATTCATCAATCAATACCGGAGAAGCGTCATGGCACGCGTCTGTCAAGTCACGGGCAAGCGCCCGATGGTGGGGAACAACGTCTCCCACGCCAACAACAAAACGAAGCGCCGCTTTCTGCCCAATCTGCACTACCGCCGTTTCTGGCTGGAAACCGAGAACCGCTGGGTTCGCCTTCGCATCAGCAACGCTGCCCTGCGCCTGATCGACAAGGTTGGCGTGGACCAGGTCGTGGCCGACCTGCGTGCCCGCGGCGAGCTGTGACCCACTGACCCCACCTGACCCGAGGACCTGATCATGGCAAAAGGCGGACGCGAAAAAATCAAGCTGGAATCGACAGCCGGCACCGGTCATTTCTACACGACCGACAAGAACAAGAAGACCACTCCCGAAAAGATCGAAATCATGAAGTTCGATCCCAAGGCACGCAAGCACGTGCTCTACAAGGAGACCAAGCTGAAGTAAGGCCCTGCCTGCCTCAGCCCAAAAACGCGCAGCCGATGCTGCGCGTTTTTCTTTTGGGGCCACCTGCCCCTCCGCCCCCTCCTCTACCCCTCCACCTTCCTCCGCCCCCCTCAGAACCGACGCCGGCATGCGAGGGCACTGCGGGCCGCCAACGCCTCTGGAGCGCTGCCACGGGGCACCCTGTGGAGTGAGGTCAAGGAGAAGCAGGGCGAAGCCCTGCGGGGGACATGAACGGAACAGGGTGTCCCGTGGCAGCGCTCGCGCGCCGAAGCCTGCACGAAGAACCCACCACCACAACAAAGCACCCCGCCCGCCCAAAAACAACAAACCCGCTCAAGGCGGGTTTGCAGGGGAACAGCAGAGAGAAAACCGTCGCTCAGACGCGCACCTGCTGCACCGCCTTGAGCTTCAGCGAGAACTCCTGCAAGGCCACGATGCCGCTTTCCTCGGCCTTGCGACACCAGGCTTGCAGGTCGGCCAGCAATTGCTCGGCGGAGACGTTGGTGCGGGTCCAGAGCTGGCGCAGCTCCTCGCGCATGCTCACCAGCGTGGCCAGACCAGGGCTTTGCTGCAAGGCCAGCATCAGCTGAGGCTTGACGTCGCTGGGGATCTTGTCCTCGTCGCGGTGCAGCCAGCGCTGGGCCACCTGCATCTGGGCCAGCAGACGGCTGCTGCCTGCGCCCTCGGCCTTCAGCCGCTTGATCTCGCTCACGCAGGCCTGTTGAAGGTTGCGGGCATAGCGGGCCATCACCTCATAGCGGTGCGCAATGATGGCCTCGAGCGTCTGGCCGTCGACCACCGGCTTGACCGTGCCCAGCTTCATGAGCGGCGGCGTCTTGCGCACCTTGGCCAGGCCCAGGCGCTGCAGCACGCTGATGTAGACCCAGCCGATGTCGAACTCGTAGGGCTTGACCGACAGCTTGGCCGAGGTCGGGTAGGTGTGGTGGTTGTTGTGCAGCTCTTCGCCGCCGATCAGGATGCCCCAGGGCGA
>CBINPE010000141.1:0-12775 GCA_966252435.1 uncultured Burkholderiales bacterium
TCACGGTGGTCCTGCAGTGCAACAACTTCGAGGTCGTCAACATGGGCGTGATGGTGCCCTGCCAGGACATCCTCGCCAAGGCCAAGGAGGAAGGGGCCGACATCATCGGCCTGTCGGGCCTGATCACGCCCAGCCTCGAGGAGATGCAGCACGTGGCCGCCGAGATGCAGCGCGACCCGTACTTCAGCGAGCGGCGCACGCCGCTGCTGATCGGCGGGGCCACCTGCAGCCGGGTGCACACCGCGGTGAAGATCGCCCCGCACTACGAGGGCCCAGTGGTCTACGTGCCCGACGCCAGCCGCTCGGTGGGCGTGTGCAGCGACCTGCTCTCGCAGGAGAAGTCGGCCGCCTTCCTGAGCGAGCTGCGCGCCGACTACGAGAAGGTGCGCCAGCTGCACGCCAACAAGAAGGCCACGCCCCTGGTGAGCCTGGCGCAGGCGCGCGCCAACAAGACGCCGATCGACTGGGCCAGCTACAGCGCGCCCGTGCCGCGCTTCACCGGCCGGCGCGCCTTCCGCAACTACGACCTCGCCGAGCTGGCGCAGTCGATCGACTGGGGCCCATTCTTCCAGACCTGGGACCTGGCCGGTGCCTTCCCAGCCATCCTGAATGACGCCGTGGTCGGCGAGGCCGCGCGCCGCGTGCACGCGGACGCGCAGGCCATGCTCAAGCGGCTGATCGAAGGCCGCTGGCTGACGGCCAACGGCGTGATCGCGCTGTACCCGGCCAACAGCGTGAACGACGACGACATCGAGATCTACACCGACGCCAGCCGCAGCGAGGTGCTCATGACCTGGCACGGCCTGCGCATGCAGAGCGAGCGGCCGGTGGTCGACGGCGTGCGCCGGCCGAACCGCTGCCTGGCCGATTTCGTGGCGCCCAAGGGCTCGGGCGTGGCCGACCACGTCGGCCTGTTCGCGGTGACGGCGGGCATCGGCACCGAGAAGAAGGAACAGCAGTTCCTGGCGCAGCACGACGACTACCAGGCCATCATGCTCAAGGCCCTGGCCGACCGGCTGGCGGAGGCCTTCGCCGAGCGGCTGCACCAGCGCGTGCGCACCGAGTTCTGGGCCTACGCCGAGGACGAGCAGCTCACCAGCGAGGAACTGATCGCCGAGAAGTACCGCGGCATCCGGCCCGCGCCGGGGTACCCGGCCTGCCCGGACCACACCGTCAAGGGCGACATGTTCCGCGTGCTGCAGGCCGGCGAGATCGGCATGGCGCTCACCGAGAGCTGGGCCATGACGCCGGCCGCCAGTGTGAGCGGCTTCTACCTGGCGCACCCGCAGGCCACCTACTTCAACGTCGGCAAGATCGGCGACGACCAGTTGCAGGACTGGGCCCGGCGCACCGGGCAGTCGCTCGACGACGTGACACGCGCACTCGCATCCCTGCGGTGACGGCGCGGCCGCGGCCAGTCTGCCCAGCCGCCGCGAGCCTTTTTTAGCCGGAGGGAAGGAAGCGGCACGCGCCGCCGGACCCTCCGCCAGCGAGCCCCCGCCCCCCATGCCCTCCCCCAGCGGGGGAGGGAGTCCGCTCCTTCCCCCGCTGGGGGAAGGTTGGGATGGGGGCGCAGCCTTCGCAACTCGCCACCTGTTTCTTGTCCACCTCTCGACCACCGCAGGCGACCCACCGCGCCCCCCAGGACAGCGAAGGCACACCGATTGCCATGGATCGGGTGCCCGGCGGAATCCCCCACCGCCACGGCCTTCCCTCAACCCGAACAACAAGGCCTCCCATGAGCCCGATCCACCACCCCCTGCTGAAGGGGGCCGCCCTGGTTTGCTTTTCCCACCTGCGCTGGGATTTCGTCTACCAGCGTCCGCAGCACCTGCTCTCCCGGCTGGCCCGCGGCCTTCGGGTGCTCTACATCGAGGAGCCCGTTCCGGCCGAGGGAGAACCGCGCATGGCGTTGCGCAACGCCGCCCCGGGTGTGGAGGTGGCTGTGCCCCACTTGCCGCGTGACGAGTGCGCGCCAGGCCACCCGGCCGGCGAGGGCCGCCAGCGCCTGATGCTGGACGCGCTGCTCGCGGCGAAAGGCATCGAGCAGCCCGTGCTCTGGTACTACACGCCGATGAGCCTTGGCGTCAGCGCCCACCTGCCGGCGGGGCTCGTGGTGTACGACTGCATGGACGAGCTGTCGAATTTCCAGGGCGCCCCGAGCGCCCTCGTGCCACGCGAACGCGCCCTCCTCGCCGCCGCCGACCTGGTGTTCACGGGCGGCTACAGCCTCTACGAAGCCAAGCGCCGTGCGCACCACCGTGTGCATCTTTTCCCGAGCAGCGTCGACCGCTGCCATTTCGCCAAGGCCCGCCGGCCCCAGCAGGAGCCGCCCGACATGGTGGACCTGCCCCATCCGCGCATCGGCTTCCATGGGGTCCTGGATGAGCGGCTGGACATCGAGCTGCTGGCAGCGGTGGCGCAGGCCCGGCCCCAGTGGCAATGGGTGCTGGTGGGCCCGGTGGTGAAGATTGACCCCGATCGCCTGCCGCGGCTGCCCAACATCCATTACCTGGGCAGCAAGCGCTACGAGGACCTGCCGCGCTACCTGGGCAGCTGGGACGTGGCGATGATGCCCTTCGCAATCAATGCCGCCACGCGCTTCATCAGCCCCACCAAGACCCCGGAATACCTCGCCGGCGGCTGTCCCGTGGTCAGCACGCCGATCGTCGACGTGGTCAACGACTACGGTCGCAGCGGCCTGGTGAGCATCGCCCAGGGAGCGGACGAGTTCGTGCAGGCCGTGCAATCTGCGCTGGACGGCCCGCCCGCCCGCAGCGCGGCGCTGTGCCAACGCGCCGACGCGCTGCTGCAGGGCATGTCCTGGGACCGCACCTGCGAAGAGATGGCGATGCACATGGCGCGGCACCTGTCCGCCCGGACCCTTCCTTCCCGCTGGGGCCCTCGCAGCACCGGCACTTCCGTCACCCCACCCTTGGAGATCAAAGCATGGACCACCGCTTGAGTGTCACGCCCCGGACCGCGAGCTTCGCCACCACGCCTTCACGGCGTCGCCTGGAGGAGCGCTATCACTACCTCGTGGTGGGAGCTGGGTTCGCCGGCTGCGTGCTGGCCGAGCGCCTGGCCAGCCAGCTCGGCAAGCGCGTGCTGCTGATCGACCGGCGCTCGCACATCGGCGGCAACGCCTACGACCACGTCAACGAGAACGGCCTGCTGGTCCACAAGTACGGACCGCACATCTTCCACACCAACTCCGAGCGGGTGGTGTCCTACCTCTCGCGGTTCACCGCCTGGCGGCCCTATGAACACCGCGTGCTGGCGCGGGTCGATGACATGCTGGTGCCCGTCCCGATCAACCAGACGACGATCAACCGGCTGTACGGCCTGGACCTCGACGAAGAGGGCGTGGCCCGCTTCCTGGCGCAGCGGGCCGAGCCGGTGGCGCAGATACGGACCTCGCGCGATGTGGTGATCAACCAGATCGGGCAGGAGCTGTATGAGAAATTCTTCCAGGGCTACACCCGCAAGCAGTGGGGGCTGGACCCGAGCCAGCTCGACAAGTCGGTGACCTCGCGCGTGCCCACGCGCACCGATGCCGACGACCGTTACTTCCGCGACAAATTTCAGCAGATGCCGCTGCATGGCTACACACGGATGTTCGAGCGCATGATCGACCATCCCCGCATCCGGCTGATGCTGAACACCGACTTCCGCGAAGTGCGGGAGAGCCTGCCCTGCGGCCACCTCATCTACTCGGGGCCGGTCGACGAGTATTTCGACTTCTGCTACGGCAAGCTGCCCTACCGCTCGCTGTCGTTCCGGCACGAGACCTTGCCGCAGGAGAAGTTCCAGGCCGCGGCGGTCGTCAACTACCCCTCGCCCAAGGTGCCCTACACCCGGATCACGGAGTACAAGCAGCTCACCGGGCAGGTGCATCCTCACACGAGCATCAGCTACGAGTTCCCGACCGACGAGGGCGACCCCTACTACCCCGTGCCCACGCCGGAGAACGCCGCCCTGTACAAGCGCTACGAGGCACTGGCCGAACGCACGCGGGGCGTCACCTTCGTCGGCCGGCTGGGCACCTACCGCTACTACAACATGGACCAGGTCGTGGCCCAGAGCCTGGCGCTGTTCGAGCGCATCGCACGGCAGGAGCAGGCAGCCGGCGTGCAGGCCTCGCCGGTCGTGGCCTGAGCCGGCGGACCGGGCGCAGGCAGGACTGAAGATGGCCGTGTTCGACAGCTTCTTTGCCGGTGGCTTCGAGTGCTCGTCGCAGCGGCGGCACGACGGCCGCCGGCTCGACCTGCTCGCCGCCACGGCGCACGACCGCCATGCGCATGCCGACTATGCGGCCATGCGGGCGCACGGCATGCGCACCGTGCGCGACGGGCTGCGCTGGCACCTCATCGAGCAGCCCGACGGAAGCTACGACTGGTCGAGTTTCCTGCCCATGCTGCAGGCGGCCCAGGCGATGGGCGTGCAGCCGATCTGGGACCTGTGCCACTACGGCTGGCCCGACCACATCGACATCTGGAGCTCCGCCTTCGTGGACCGTTTCGCCGCCTTTTCGGCCGCCGCGGCCCGGCTGGTCAAGACGCACAGCGACGCGGTGCCCCTTTACTGCCCCATCAACGAGTTGTCCTTCTGGCCCTGGGCGGCCACCGAGCTCGGGCTGATGCACCCGCTCACACCGGGGCGCGGCCAGGCGCTCAAGGTCCAACTGGTGCGCGCCTGCATCGCCTCGATCCACGCGGTGCGGGCGGTGGACCCGCGGGTGCGCTTCATGCAGGCCGACCCGGTGATCCGGGTGGCGGCGCGCGAGCCGCACGAGGAAGCAGCCGCGCAAGGCCGCTCGCAGGCGGTCTTCGATGCCTGGCAGATGCTGACCGGCCGCCTTGCGCCCGAGCTGGGCGGCGACCCCTCCTGCCTCGACGTCGTCGGCATCAACTACTACGCCCACAACCAGTGGTTCCTCGACAACGAGACGATTCCCCGCCAGCATCCCCGCTACCGGCCGTTTCGCGAGCTGCTGGCCCAGGTCCACCAGCTGCTGGCGCGCCCCCTCTACATCGCCGAGACCGGCACCGAAGGCGCCGACCGCGCAGCCTGGCTGCGCTATGTGTGCGACGAGGTGGCAGCGGCCCGCGAGGCCGGGGTGCCGGTGGAAGGGATCTGCCTCTACCCCGTGCTCGACTACCCCGGCTGGGCCGACGAGCGGCACTGCGACACCGGACTGCTGGGACATGCCGACGCCACCGGCCGACGGCCGGTCTACGAGCCCCTCGACGAGGAACTCGCCCGCCAGCAGGCGCGCTTCGGCGAGCCTCGGGACGGCGGGGGAGGAAGGCAGGCCCCTGAGGGCTGAGACAGGCCCGCGGGCATGGCGTTTGCCGAGTTGGCAGGTCTGACTTGCTGCCAGAAGATGTCCACGGGCGCAACCGTCTCACATCTCCTTTCCCCTCAGCATGCACCTCCACCCGGACCCGACCATCTCCGCCAGAGCGCTTGCCCAGGGCAAGCGCTGGCTGGTCAAGGATGCCGCCTGGGCCAGCATGACAGGGGCGCTGTCCGGCGGGGTCGTGCTGGTGGCCTTCGCCCTGGCCCTTGGTGCCGGCTCCCTGACGATCGGCCTGCTGGCCGCCATCCCCTTCATCGCCCAGGCGGCCCAGCTGCCGGCCATCGCGCTGGTGGAGCGGATCCGCCAACGCAAGAAGATCGGCGTGATCGCGCTCACGGCGGCACGCCTGCTGATCCTGTTGCTGGCCCTGCTGCCCTTCGTGCCCCAGATGAACACGCAGCTGGCCCTGCTGGTGGCCGCGCAGTGCGGGATCGCCGTGCTGGGCTCCATGGCCTCGTGCGCCATCAACGCCTGGTTCCACCAGCTGCTGCCGGCCGAGGGGCTGGGCGCCTTCTTCGCCAAGCGCCTGCTGGTGGCCACGGGCATGTCGTGCATGGGCACGCTCGGGGTCGGCCTGCTGGTGGACCACCCGCCGCTGGGCGACACCATGAACGCCTATGCCCTGGCCTTCGCCGGCTCGGGCCTGGCAGGTCTGGCCAGCTCGTTCTACCTGGCGCGCTCGCCCGAGCCCATGATGCAGGCCGCCGGCCCGGCCGTCTCCGTCATCACCAAGCTGAAGATGCCGCTGCGGGACGGGAACTTCCGCAGCCTGCTGGTCCTGCTCGGCGCCTGGAACTTCGCCTCCAACCTGGCGGCCCCCTTCCTCACCGTCTACCTGATCCGCCAGCTGGGCTACGGGCTGGGCACGGTGACCGCCCTGTGGGTGACGAGCCAGATCGCCAATGCGCTGACGCTCTACCTCTGGGGCCGGCTGTCGGACCGGTTGAGCAACAAGGCGATCCTGGCCGTGGCCCTGCCCACCTACTTCCTGTGCACGGTCGGGCTGGTGTTCACCGACGTCGGCAAACCTTACGGCCTGCAGCTGCCGCTGCTCTACATGGTCCACGTCCTCATGGGCGCGGCCAGTGGCGGCATCGGCCTGGCCACCGGCAACCTCGGGCTCAAGCTCGCGCCGCAGGGCGAGGGCACGGCCTACCTGGCGGCGATCGGGCTGGTCTCGGCGATGGCCGGCGGCATCGCGCCTCTCGCCGCCGGCACCATCGCCGCGTGGTTCGAGTCGCGGCGGCTGCTGGTCGTGGCGCGCTGGATCACGCCCGGCCACACCGGCGAGGTCTCGGTGCTGAGCTTCGCGCACTTCGAGTTCCTGTTCGCCCTGTCGGCCCTGTGCGGCCTGTACGTCCTGCACGCGCTGTCGCGGGTGCGCGAAGGACATGAGATCAGCGAGCGGCTGGTGATCCAGGAACTGGCGCTGGAGGCACTGCGCACCCTCAATCACCTGTCCTCGATCGGGGGCGCGCTGGGCAGCCTGTTCCCCTTCGAACGCCTGTCGGAGCGGCGCCGCGCGGCCCGCACGCGGCCGCGCCTGGAGCCTTCGTTCTCAGCGCCCGCCCAGCCGTCCGACGAGGCCCTGCCCGGGCTCTGAGTCGGCGGCGGTCAGTCCGATCAGGGCACCCACCTCGGCCAGGCTGCCCAGCACCGCCTGGCATTTTTGCCGCATCTCTTCCGTGGGGGGCAGCAGGTCGGGCACCATGATCACCCGCATGCCGGCCGCATGGGCGGCCCGCACGCCGTTGTGCGAATCCTCGAGTGCCAGGCAGTGCCGCGGCGCTACGCCCAGGCGCCGCGCCGCCTCGAGGAACAGGTCGGGATGCGGCTTGCCGTGCGCCACGTCGTCGCGCGTGACGATGGCGTCGAAGCGCTCCGCCAGGCCGGCGGCCTTCAGGTGGTGCAGCGTCTTGGCCCGCGCGGACGAGGTGGCCAGCGCACGCGGCAGGCCGGCCGCCTCCAGGCTGTCCAGCAGTGCCAGGGCCCCCGGCTTGAGCTGCAGCAGGCCGGCGTCGATGCGCGCCTCAAGGTCGCGGGCCGCCTCGGCGAAGAGCTGCGCCACCGGCACGGTCTCGCCGAAATGGTCGCGCAGGAGCTGGTGGCACAGGTCGGCCGGCAGGCCGATCATCTGCAAGCTGACGCTGTCGGTGATCGCCACCCCCAGCCGCCGGCCCACGTGCTGGTGGGCTTCACGGGCCAGCCGCTCGGTGTCGAGCAGCAGGCCGTCCATGTCGAACACCACCGCCACCAAGGCCTCGTCGGCCAGTGCCGCCCGCACGGCCGCACCGGCCGGGAAAAAATCAGTCTTCATGCAAGTCGTCTCGTCAGGTCTGCCAGGCACCGCTCAGGCATTCGGCCAGCGCCCCCCGCACACCCCCGCGCTGCAACGCGACCAGGGCCTGCACCAGCATCCGGCGCAGGGCCGGATGGCGCGGCAGGTCTTCGCCGAACACGGGTGTGCATGCGAGCAGGGCCTCGGCAGAGTGCGCGGCATTGTCGCAGGCCACCAGCCGGCCCAGGGCATCGGCCTGGCGGTTGAAGAAGTCGTCCTCCAGGCGCAGCGGGCGGCCCGCTTCGTCGCGGCCGGCCGCGCAGCGCATCCAGGCGGCGAGCGCCAGCACCGTGCAGTGCGCCGGCCGTTGCGCCCGCAGGTTGTCGCGCAGCGAGGCCAGCAGCCGCGTGGGCAGCTTGCCCGAGCCCTCCCGGGCGATGCGGCCCAGCCGGTGCACGATGGCCGGGTTGCGCCAGCGGGCCAGCAGCTGGCCCGCATAGGCCCCGGCATCGGGGCCGCCCACAGGGAGGGTCGGCTGCTGCTCGTCCAGCATGTAGTGCTGCGCAAACGCCGCGAAGTCTGGCTGCCGCATCACCTCGGCCATGGTGTCGCAACCCGCCAGCAGGCCCAGGTAGGCCAGCGCCAGGTGCCCGCCGTTGAGCAGCCGCAGCTTGGCCGCCTCCCAGGGCGCGGTGTCACGCAGGAACTCGGCGCCGGCCGCCTCCCAGCGCGGCCGCGGGCCCTCGAAGCGCTCGATCACCCATTGGCAGAACGGCTCCGCCGACACCGGCACCGCGTCCGTCGCACCGAGCAGGGCCTGGGCCTCATCGCGGTCGGCCTGGGTCGTGCTCGGCACGATGCGGTCGACCATGGTGCAGGGAAACTGCACGTGCGCCTCGATCCACGCGGCCAGCCGGTCGTCCCGCAACGAGGCGAAGTCGAGGCAGGCCTGGCGCAGCGTGCGGCCGTTGCGGGGCATGTTGTCGCAGGACAGGATCACCGGCGGCGGCAGGCCGGCGGCGCGGCGCAGGGCCAGGCCCCGCACCAGCAGGCCAATCGCACTGCGGGGCGCCGTCCCGCCCTGCAGGTCGGCGTGAATGTCGGGATGGGTGGGATCGAGCCGACCGGCGGCCGGGTCCAGGCCATAGCCGGCGGCCGTCACGGTCAGCGTCACGATGCGGATGCGCGGGTCGTTGAAGCAGGCCTCGACCGCCGCGGGATTGCCCCGCACGCAGGCCTGGCCGCACAGCGTGCCCACGACCTCGGCGCGGGTACGGCCGGCCTCGCGCTCCAGCACCGTGTACAGGCCCTGCTGCCGGGCCAGCGCATCGACGGTCGTCGAGGTGCGCAGGCTGGCCGAGACGATGCCCCAGGCAGGCGGGACGGCAGCCAGGCCGGGCAGGCGGCGGGTCTTCATCTCCGCGCCGATCGCCCGTTGCGTGATCAAGGCCTGGTGGGCCCGGTGAAAGGCGCCGCAGCCCAGGTGGAGCAGCCCTGCACGCAGCAGCCGCGCGTCGAAGGGGGGCCGCCGCACGCTGGCGGGCAGGCCGGCCAGGACCTGGCGCGACAGGCGCGGCAAGGACCGGGTGGCCGCCGCGTCGCGGCTGCGCGGCAGCGACCGTGGCAAAACCCCCAGGGCGGAGGCGGGCAGGGTCAGGCTCATGGCTTGTCCTCCCCCTTGTCCAGGAAGGCGGCGCCAGTGGGTGTGCCGGCAATCGGATAGGCCGGCCAGCCGCCCTGGGGCTGCTGCGCCGCCACGATCCAGGGCAACACCGCCGGGTTGGCCTCGAGGAGATAGCGCCACCCGTCGACCAGGGCACCCAGCAGCGCCGGCGATGTCAGCGTGAGGGGGCGCAGGTCGGGGCCGATCATGGCGTAGGTGGTGTGGACCTGACGGCAGTCGTGCGAGGCCATGATGTGGTCGGACTCGGCATGCACCCGCTGGCGCAGTTCGGCGTCCCGGAAGCCGCCGACGGGACGGGTGTGCAGGACCGGGGTGCCGTCGATGATGCCCAGCCCCTGGTAGTCCAGCAGCCGCGGCCACAACGAATCCAGGCCCCAGCCCCAGCCGGTGGAACTCAGATCGAGCGTGGGCAGCAGCCGCGCCAGCACCTCGGTGCGGAAGCACGGCACCATGATCTCCACGAAGCCGACGCGCCGCGCGAAGCAGCGGTGGTTGCGCATGGTGCTGTAGTGCGCGTAGTACGAGGCCTCGTGCAGCGCCGGGGCGCACAGGTCGAAGGACAGGGCCGCAGCCGAGGCGAACATCCGGTTGAGGGCGTCCTGGCTGGCGAAGATGTCATCGTCCGGCAGCCAGATGTAGTCGTATTCGCGCCAGCCCTGCCACGTGCGAAGCAGCTGGCGCAGCCCGCTCCACTTCGGGCCTTCGATCACTTCCCCGCACTTCACGTCGGGCGCGGGCGCCACGCCCGGGGCTGTCAGGGGCTGGTAGGGGCAGAGGTACAGGTCCCAGTCACGGGGCTGCTTGGGGTTGAACCAGGTGGGATGCAGCGATTGGCGGCCCCCTCGAAGCACGATCAGATTCTTTCTCAGCATGGGTGGGTGATGACATAGGTCAGGTAATGAAGAAGGAGCGGCAGGGAAACGCGGCTGTGCCGCATGCCGCCGCGAACGCACGGGGCCAGGCACAGGACACGGGTGAGAAACCACACGCGCCCGGTACGGCCGAGACGCTCCCAGGTTGTGGCAAGCGCCGTACCCATTTCCCTGCCAGTGGGCTCGATCAAGCTGAACGTGCGGGCGTTGCCTGGGATCAAGGCGCGACCCGGTCCAGTGGAGAGAACCTGGTGAAGGTGCGGGCTGGTGCAGGTGCTCCGCCTGCTGCACCAGCACGCCGACATCCCCGCACACCTTAGTCCGACCACTGAGCGCACGGCACCTGGTTTCGCCACCAACGCCGCTGATCCTGGCCGCCGAGGTCGCCGCAAAGCAAACGGGTACTGCATGTGTGAGCGTTTCAGCTTGCGCCAGCCTCCGCCTCCTCAGGTCACGTTCACAACCCCCCAAAGGGTGACACTCGCAAGCGGGTAGGCAGGTGCCGGACAGGCCTGCAAAATCACTTCAGCCCCTCTGCTCATCCCCCTGCTCGGGGGGCCTCTGCGGTACCGGTATCCGCAAGCCGTGCGAGCGGCTTGCGGATATTTTTTTCAGCGGCACAACCGTACTGTTGAAATCTCTGAACAGTTGTTTGAAACCAATTGTTAATAACTCAAGACTTGACCCATGGGACTTCTCATACCCGCCTGCCTGGTCGTGCAAATTTTCACGAACCGCTACCTGCCTGTCCCGATGAAGTCCTCTGTCTTGTTGTCCCTCGCCGTCCTCCGGAGCGCCCCATGAGCTACCGGATCAATGAAGGAAAGCTGAACGTGCAGGTGCTGCACGACAGGACCGCCAACGTGCTGATGCTGGAGGCCTGGGGCCATGGCGAGCCGGTGAACCTGACCATCAGCCGGGGCATGAAGTCGCCGCAAGAGACGCTACAGGACTGCGTAGCCCGCCAGGTGAAGGACATGTCGGCCCAGCTGGAGGCCTTCAAGTGGACGAACACCGGGCAGCGCAAGACGGCCACGCTGGTGTACGAGACAGGGCGCAGCAGCTACAAGCTGGGGCCAACCCAGATTGACCAACTGGTCGCAACAGCGCAGCTGACCGAAGAGCACCTGCTGTTCCTGTTCCTCAGCAGCGACAAGCCCCTGGAGGAGCCTGTTCTCGCGCAGTGGGCCCACATCCTCGATTCGTTCGAGCCGGACCATGGCGAGCTGCCGAACACCACCTCATCGGACACCGACGATGAGGAAGAAGACGAGGAAGGCAGCGACGAATAACGCCCCACGAGAGGGAGGGGTCAAGCTCCCTCAGCAGTCACAAACACCATTCCAAAGGAGGAACTTCATGCCTGAACCCACCGCTCCCGTCAGTGCGCCGCAGCTCACTGACGATCAGCAGTTGTATGCCATCGCCCTGTCGGGCGTGCTGCAGGGGCTGCTGAAGAAGCCCGAAGTCGACGATGACGAACAACCGTCCAACAGCGGCATCACCAACGAGCTGAACAAGACGCTGGCGCTGAGCATGGCTCAGGCCCTGGCCGTGGGCTTCGGTCAGTAGGCCCTCCACCCAATCCATCGAAATCTTCCAAGACACCGCGCGGGGTGTCCTGGCGGAGCTTTGCCCAAAGCCGCGCATTCAACAAACCAAGGAAGGAAAGACACATGGCCACCACCATCGACGCAACCAATGGCGCCATCGGCACGGCAAAGGACGCGGTCCTGGATGAGCTGATGCGAATCATGAACAGCCCCGATATGACCGCTGGCCAGAAGTCGGCCGCACTGCTGGAGGCGCAAGCCAAGTCCGGCATCGTTGACGGCGTCATGAACGTGCTGGCCAAGACCTACAACAAGTTCGGCCAGATCGGTCAGTAACAGGCAATGGCCCGGCGAGCCGGGCCATTTGCGTTGGCACGCCTTCACGGAAGGCAGGGATGAGGAACTGAAGCAGGGGAAGTTTGGATGAGCAAGGTCGAACAGCTTGGGCAGGAGTGGGCGGTACAGCCCAAGGACGGGGAGCAGTGGGTTCAGTTGCTGGAGGACGAGCGTCCGAAGGTGGATCTGTGGGAAGAGCAGCTCAAGCGGTTTCGCTGGGGATCCTTCGAGCCCGAACTGTTCCAGCACCAGGCACTGCCGCAGACCCAGCCTGAGCCCGAGGTGAAACCTGCCGTCGAGGAGACGAAGGCTCTGGGCACGAGAGCCCGGGAGCCCCTTGCACAGCCGGAGATCGTGGCCAAGCCAGCCGTGGAGCCGGATGACCCTCATCAGGTCATGATCCCCGCAGAGCCCAGCTCAGGCGCACAAGCTGGCATGCAAACGGACACGGTAGAGCATCAGCTCAAGGCCATTGTTGATCTCATTTCAGGGTCGAAGGTTGATGCTTGGGAATCGCTCAAGGCAACCCTGCAGGCCGGCCAGGCCACCGCTCAAGCCAGCGAGGCAACCATCACCGCCGCGGCTGCGGCTCCAGCGCCTGCCGGTGTGGCGCCACCAGCGCCTGTGGCCGCGCCGGCGCCCGTGAGCGCACCGGCCCCTGTTGCAGCACCAGCACCGGCCCCCGTGGCA
>CBINPE010000142.1:0-12659 GCA_966252435.1 uncultured Burkholderiales bacterium
AAGTCGCCGGTGGAAGTGAGCGCCGAGATCCTGGCCACGCTGCGCTACCGGGCCGAGGACACCTTCAACGAAGACCTGTACGGCGCCGTGATCACGGTGCCGGCCTACTTCGACGAGGCGCAGCGCCAGGCCACCAAGGACGCGGCGCAGCTGGCCGGCCTGCACGTGCTGCGGCTGATCAACGAGCCCACCGCCGCGGCCATCGCCTATGGCCTGGACAACGGCATCGAGGGGCTCTATGCCGTGTACGACCTGGGCGGCGGAACCTTCGACGTGTCCGTGCTGCGGCTGAGCGCTGGCGTGTTCGAGGTGGTGGCCACGGGCGGGGACTCCGCCCTGGGCGGTGATGACTTCGACCGCCTGCTCGCCGAGTGGGGGCTGGCGCAGGCCGGCCTGCGCGCCGAGACGGCCCAGGACAAGCGGGCCGTGCTGGTGGCCGCGCGGGCCACCAAGGAAAAGCTCTCTACCCATGACCATGCCACGCTGGCTTGTCCCCTGAGTGGGGGCGCCGAGCTGTCGGTGCGGGTCACGCGGGCCCAGTTCGAGACCTTGGCGCAAGGCCTGGTGCAGCGCACTCTCACCGCCGTGCGCCAGGTGCTGCGCGATGCGCAGGCCACCCAGGGCGATGTGCAGGGGGTGGTGATGGTGGGCGGCTCCACGCGCATGCCGATGGTGCAGGCCGCGGTGGCCGCGCTGTTCGGCCAGCCGCCGCTGACCAACCTGAACCCCGACGAGGTGGTGGCCCTGGGTGCCGCGCTGCAGGCCCACGCCCTGGCGGGCCACGCCGGCGCGGGCGAGATGCTGCTGCTCGACGTGATCCCCCTGAGCCTCGGGCTCGAGACCATGGGCGGCCTGGTCGAGACCATCATCCCGCGCAACAGCACCATTCCCACGGCCCGCGCGCAGGACTTCACCACCTTCAAGGACGGCCAGACCGCGCTCGCGCTGCACGTGGTGCAGGGCGAGCGCGACCTGGTGAGCGAGTGCCGCTCGCTGGCCCGTTTCGAACTGAGGGGCATCCCGCCGATGGTGGCCGGCGCGGCGCGCATCCGGGTGACCTTCCAGGTCGATGCCGACGGGCTGCTGAGCGTCAGCGCGCGCGAGGAGACCTCGGGCGTGGAGGCCTCGGTCAACGTCAAGCCCAGCTATGGCCTGAGCGACGAGGACGTGGCCCGCATGCTCCAGGAAGGCTTCACCAGTGCCGCGCAGGACATGCAGGAGCGCAGCCTGCGCGAGGCGCGCGTCGATGCCGAGCGCATGCTGCTGGCCACGCGCGCGGCGCTGGCGGCGGATGGCGACCTGCTCGAGCCCGGGCAGGCCCAGGCCATCGCGCAGCTGCTGCAGGCCCTCGAGGCCCGCTGCGAGAGCAATGATCCGCACGCCATCAACGAAGCGGTCGAGGCCCTGGCCCAGGGCACCGAGGCCTTCGCCGGCCAGCGCATGAACCGCAGCATCCGCCAGGCCCTGGCCGGCCGGCGGGTGGAAGATGTCTGAGCCCGGCCCGCTCATCCGTTCGTTCGCATTCCTCCCATGCCCATCATCAAAGTCCTTCCCCATCCAGAATACTGTCCTGCCGGCGCCAGCCTCGAGGTGAGTGCCGGTACGTCCATCTGCGAAGCCCTGCTCGAGAACGACATCCCCATCGAGCACGCCTGCGAGATGAGCGCGGCCTGCACCACCTGCCACGTGGTGGTGCGCCAGGGCTTTGCCAGCCTGACGCCGCCCGACGAGACCGAGGAGGACCTGCTGGACCGCGCCTGGGGCCTGGAGCCCAATTCGCGCCTGTCGTGCCAGGCCATCGTGGCGCAGGCGGACCTGACGGTGGAGATTCCCAAGTACTCCATCAACCACGCCAAGGAGAAGCACTGAGCGAAGCCTGTTAATCGGTGTACGCTGCGCCCTGGTGATGTTTTCAGGGGCACGCGGCGCACGAGGCAAGGCGGGTTGGCTGGCGGCGTGTCCTGGTGGTGATTCATTCGATGATTGATCGCAAACAAGGAGCCAGTTGATGAACAAGGTGTTTCCCAGCGCCGCGGCGGCGCTGCAAGGGATCGTGCGGGACGGGCAGTTGCTGGCGGTGGGGGGCTTCGGACTGTGCGGGATCCCCGAGGCCCTGATCGCCGCGCTGCGCGACAGCGGGGTCAAGAACCTCACCGTGATTTCCAACAATGCGGGCGTGGACGGCTTCGGCCTGGGCCAGCTGCTGGAGACGCGCCAGATCCGCAAGATGATCTCCAGCTACGTGGGCGAGAACAAGGAGTTCGAGCGCCAGTACCTGGCGGGTGAGCTGGAGCTGGAGTTCACGCCCCAGGGCACGCTGGCCGAGAAGCTGCGCGCCGGCGGCGCGGGCATCCCGGCCTTCTTCACCAAGACCGGCGTGGGCACCGTGGTGGCCGAGGGCAAGGAGCTGCGCGAGTTCGACGGCGAGACCTACGTGATGGAGCGCGCGCTGCGGCCCGAGGTGGCGCTGGTCAAGGCGCACAAGGCCGACAAGAGCGGCAACCTGATCTTCCGGCGCACCGCGCGCAACTTCAACCCGGCCGCCGCGATGGCGGGCCGGATCACCGTGGCCGAGGTCGAGGAGATCGTCGAGACCGGCACCTTCGACCCCGACGCCGTCCACCTGCCGGGCATCTACGTGCACCGCATCGTGCTCAACGCCCACCCTGAAAAGCGCATCGAGAAGCGCACCATCACCGAGAAAGCGGGAGTCTGACCATGGCCTGGACCCACGAACAAATGGCGGCCCGCGCGGCACGCGAACTGCAGGACGGTTTCTACGTGAACCTGGGCATCGGCCTGCCCACCCTGGTGGCCAACCATGTGCGGCCGGACATCGAGGTCTGGCTGCAGAGTGAGAACGGCATGCTGGGCATCGGACCGTTCCCCACCGAGGACCAGGTCGACGCCGACCTCATCAACGCCGGCAAGCAGACCGTCACCACGCTGCCGGGCTCGAGCATCTTCGGCTCGCACGAGAGCTTCGCGATGATCCGCGGCGGCAAGATCAACCTCAGCATCCTGGGGGCGATGCAGGTCAGCGAGAAGGGCGACCTGGCCAACTGGATGATCCCCGGCAAGATGGTCAAGGGCATGGGCGGCGCGATGGACCTGGTGGCCGGCGTGGGCCGGGTGCTGGTGCTGATGGAGCACGTGGCCCGCAAGAAGGACGGCACGGTCGACCTGAAGATCCTGCCCCAGTGCACCCTGCCCCTGACGGGCGTGGGGGTGGTGGACCGCATCATCACCGACCTGGCCGTGATCGACGTGACCCCCGCCGGCCTGAAGCTGGTTGAGCTGGCCGAAGGCGTCTCGCGGGAAGAGGTGCAGGGCAAGACGGGCGTGAAGCTGCTGTAAGACGTCGCCTTCGGCCTGCGCATGCCTGTCAATTACGCCCGCAGGTTGATCGGCCGCGAGCGCACGGCCGATGGCAACCGTCATCTCGGGTTCACCCTGGCCTTCGTGGCCGGGGCCACCAACGCCGGCGGCTACCTCGCGGTCAAGCAGTACACCTCGCACATGACCGGCATCGTGTCATCGATGGCCGATCACCTGGCGCTGGGGGAAGAAGGCCTGGTGCTGTACGGCGCTGGCAGCCTGCTGTCGTTCATGGCCGGCGCGGCCTCCTCGGCGGTGATGGTCAACTTGGCCCGCCGGCGTCAACTGCACAGCGAATACGCATTGCCCCTGTTGGTGGAGGCCGGGTTGATGCTGTGCTTCGGCCTGCTGGGGGCCCGGCTGGCCCAGGTGGAGGGGCTGTTCGTTCCGGCCACCGTCATGCTGCTGTGCTTCATCATGGGGCTGCAGAACGCGGTGATCTCCAAGCTCTCCAATGCGGAGATCCGCACCACGCACGTGACCGGCATCGTGACCGACATCGGCATCGAGCTGGGCCGATCGTTGTACTGGAACCGCTCGCCGGACCTGCCGCCGGTGACGGCGAACCGGGCACGCCTGCGCGTCCTGGCCACGCTGGTCCTGATGTTCTTCATGGGTGGGGTGACCGGGGCCCTGGGCTTCAAGCACATGGGCTACTCGGCCACCCTCTGGCTGGCCATGGCGCTGGTCGCGCTGGCCAGCGTGCCGGCGATCGACGACATCAGGGGCTGGCTGCAGCGGAGATGACCCGCTGCGGGACCCGCTCACTCAGTCAGTCAGTCAGTCAGTCAGTCGGCCTTGGCCACGCCTTCCACCTGGATGCGCAGCAGCACCTCCTGCTTGAAGCCGTACTGCTGCCCGTAGTTCACGCCGAAATCGGCGCGGCTGAAGGTGCCGCTGGCATCGGCGCCGCAGACTTCGCGCTTGAGCATCGGGTGTTCCATGCACTTGAAGCTGTTGATCTTCAGGGTGAGCGGTTTGGTCACGCCGTGCAGCGTCAGCTCGCCTTCCACGGTGGTGGGCTGGCCGCCGACGAAGCCGCCCAGCTTGCCGCGGTAGGTGGCGGTGGGAAACTTCGCGGCGTCCAGGATCTCGGGGCCCAGCACATGGCTGTTGAGCTTGTCATGGCCGAAGTCCACGCTCGGGATGTCGATGCTCACCTCCACGCTGCCGGCGTTGGCCGCCTTGTCGAGCTGCACCTGGCCCTGCGTCTTGTTGAACTTGCCGCGCCACACCGACAGGCCGTTGAAGTGGTCGACCTCGATGCTCGGGAAGGTGTGGTCAGGGTCGACCAGGTAGGTGGTGGGCTTGGCCTGGGCCGCGGTGCTGGCAACGGCGAGCGTCATCATCATCAGGCTGGCGAGGGCGGTTCGGGTCATGGTGATTTCCTTGGGACAAATGAGCGCCGGCTGGCGCGGAGGGTGACAGCGGGGGAACGGGGGCAATGGATGCGGCTTCTTACTTCTTCGCACGGGGCACGGCGTGCACCTGGATGACGACCTCGTCGGCGACCAGGCTGGTGTCCTGCCACTCGCCGGTGCCGATCGCGAAGGCCGTGCGCTGGATGCGCAGCGTGCCGTCGAAGGTCTGCGTGTCGCCGGCAGCCTTGACGCTCACGGGCACGCGCACCTCCTGCGTCTTGCCCTTGATGGTCAGCTTGCCGGTGGCTTCGAGCTGGGTGGGGGAGAGCACCTTCATGGCGGTGCTGGTGAAGGTGGCGGTGGGGTAGCGCGCGGCATCGAACCACACCGGCTTGAGCACCTCCTTGTTGTACTCGGCGCTGCCCAGGTCGAAGCTGTTCATGTCGATGCTGAACTGCGCGCTGGCTGCCGCCGGCTGCGCCGGATCGAACTGGATCGTCGCGCTGAACTTGGTGAAGGCGGCCTCCACGGGCACGCCCATCTGGCGGAAGGTGATGTTGATCTTGCTCTCGGGCGGTGAGGCGGTCTGCGCGCCCACCCAGGCAGGCGCGGCAAGGAGGCCCAAGGCCAGGGCGGGGGCCAGCAGCAGTCGCCGGCGTTGCAGGCGTGTCTTCGTCATCATCATCGGGCTCCTCATGAGGGCAGGCTGTCGATCAAGGGGCGGGGCGCAGGGCCTCACGTGGGGCGACCAAAGCGGGGCAGCATGCGCCGCAGCACATCGTCGTGGTCGCGGAAGTGATGCCACAGCGCCGCCGCGGCGTGGGCCAGCACGGCGGCGGCCAGGGCATAGGCACTGAGGTGATGGAGCGTCTTCAGGGGCTCGATCCATTCAGGCGTCTTGCCATAGAGCACAGGCAATTGGAACAGGCCCAGGTAGACGACGGGGAAGCCCGCCGCGAGGGTGTACAGGTAGCCCGAGATGGGCACCAGCAGCGTGGCCAGGTACAGCACGTGGTGCATGCCGCGGGCCGCCAGCGCCTGCAGGCGGTCCATCCCTGCGGGCAGCTCCGGGGGGCGATGGAATGCGCGCCAGAGGATGCGCAACAGGCTCAGGCCCAGCAGCGTCACGCCGAGCCACTTGTGCCAGTTGAAGTACTTCAGCTTGGTGGGCGTGACACCGGGCATGCCCGTCATGACGATGCCCAGCCCGAAGGCGGCGATCATGCCCAGCGCGATCAACCAGTGCAGGCCCTTGGCCACCGACGTGTACTCGGTGGTGGGGGATGGCAGCTCCATGGGGCACTCCTTTCTTTCCCGTCAACGGGGACGTGGGGAACAAGCGCCGCACTGTAGGGGAGTCCGCGCAGGGACACGGTCAAGGTGTTTGATGACCCCATTCAAATTCCATGAATGGGACCGGGCGGTGAGGCCCTGCTCTTCAGCCCTGCCGCAGCGCCTCGGCCACGGCCGGCACGAGGGCGGGCCCCTGGTAGATCAGCCCGGTGTAGATCTGCACCAGGTTGGCGCCGGCGGCGATCTTGGCGCGCGCCTGCGCCGCGCTGGCCACGCCGCCCACTCCGATGATCGGATACGCCGGTCCCAGGGCCGCGCGCAGCTGGGTGATCACGCGGTTGCTGGCCTCGAACACGGGGGCACCGCTGAGACCACCGGTCTCCTGGCCGTGCGGCAGGTGGCTCACCGCCTCGCGGGCGATCGTGGTGTTGGTGGCGATCACCCCGTCGATGCGGTTCTTCTGGAGAGTCTGTGCGATGACGCCCACCTGGGCGTCATCCAGGTCGGGGGCGATCTTGACGAACAGCGGCACGCTGCGGCCATGCGCCTGCGCCAGCTGCAGGCGGCGCGCCTGCAGGGCGCCGAGCAGGGCGTCGAGCGCGGCGTCGCTTTGCAGCGCGCGCAGATTCTGCGTGTTGGGGCTGGAGATGTTGACGGTGACGTAGTCGGCATGCGGGTACACCCCTTCGAGGCCGAGCAGGTAGTCGTCCACCGCCCGCTCGATGGGGGTGCTGGCGTTCTTGCCGATGTTCAGGCCCAGGATGCCGCCCTGCTGGCGGAAGCGCGCGCGCTGCACGTTGGCGACGAAGGCGGCCAGCCCGTCATTGTTGAAGCCCAGGCGGTTGATCAAAGCCTGCGCTTGCGGCAAGCGGAACATGCGCGGCTTGGGGTTGCCCGGCTGTGGCTGCGGCGTGACGGTGCCGACCTCGATGAAGCCGAAGCCCATGGCGGCCAGGCCATCGATGCAGCGGCCGTTCTTGTCCAGGCCGGCGGCCAGCCCGACGCGGTTGGGAAAGCGCAGGCCGGCCAGCGTGACGGGGTCGTCCACGCGTGGCTGGGCGATCGCGCAGACCAGGGGGGTGCGCTGGATGCGCGCCAGCATGCCAAGCGTGAGTTCATGGGCGTGCTCGGGGTCCAGGCCGAACAAAAAGGGACGGGTCAGGGCGTAGGGGATGAGGGCCATGGGGGCAGGGGAGAGTCGTCTTGGATAATCCGGCATCTGGTGGCGTGCCACCCTGCCGTCACCCCCGTATTTTTTCATTCTTCCTTCCCTCGACGCCTCAGCGGCGCATTTGCTCCATGACCCAAGACGAACTCAAGGCCCAAGTCGGGCAGGCTGCACTCGCCCATGTGGTGCCTGGCACCGTGGTGGGTGTCGGCACCGGCTCCACGGTGAACTGCTTCATCGACGCCCTCGCGGGCATGAAGGACCGCATTCTCGGCGCGGTGTCCAGCAGCGAGCAGAGCAGCGCGCGGCTGCGCGAGCGCGGCATCCCCGTGCTCGAGAGCAATAGCGTGGAGCGCCTGCCGGTCTACATCGACGGTGCCGACGAGATCGACGGCCGTGGTTGCATGATCAAGGGCGGTGGCGCGGCACTCACGCGCGAGAAGATCGTGGCCGACATGGCCGAGCGCTTCGTGTGCATCGCCGACGCCTCCAAGCTGGTCGAGACGCTGGGTCGCTTTCCCTTGCCGGTGGAAGTGATCCCGATGGCCAGCACCCGGCTGGTGCGGCGCTTCGAGGCGCTGGGTGGCCAGGCCCGGTTGCGCGAAGGCGTGGTGACGGACAACGGCTGCCACATCCTCGACGTGCGGGGGCTGCACATCACCGACCCGCTCGCCATGGAATGCGAGATCAACCAATGGCCGGGGGTGGTCACGGTGGGCATCTTTGCCCGGCACCGCGCCAGCCTGTGCCTGCTCGGAACGCCGCAAGGCGTGAAGACTTTGACGTTTTGAGTCAGTCGGATTGAACAAGAAGACCGAATGCGCGTAACCTCCAGCCATTCCACTTCCATAGGAAACCGCCCATGGTCAAGCCCAATTACTCGTTTGAAAAACGTCAGCGTGAATTGGCCAAGAAGAAAAAGAAGGAAGAGAAGTTGAGGGAGAGAGCCGATCGCAAGATGGGCCACGAGTCCGGGGCACCCCGCGAGGATGACGGCGCCCACGCCACGGCCGAACAAGAGGGGGGCGCCCCCGCCAACTGATCGGCCCGGCGGCCGTTCCTGCCCATCTGTTCATTCCTTCCTTATCCACAGTTTTTGTGGGTAAGTCTGGGGGCAAGGTCTGTATGAGACTCGCAAACCCAGTATTCATGCGGGTTTGCACTGGATTGCACAGCGAGTCCCCATTGCTCGCGAATCACCCGTTTCTGTCTGTGTCCTGAAGCCTTGGCTGCCTCAAGCGGCGGGGCGGCTGCGCCGCACCTGGAAGCGTGCGGGGTCCATCGCGTCAAGCAGGCTGGACTCGAGCGGGCAGGCCGTGTCGCTGATCAAGGCGGCCACCACCTGTCCCACCAGCGCCGACCAGGTGATGCCCCGCGAGCCCAGGCCGGTGCACACGAACAAGCCGGGCGTGCGCGCCGCATGACGCACCTGCTGCGGCGGACAGGGCGACGCATCCGGGCTCGCCGCCCCAGGTGCGGCCGGCACCGCGCCCACGATTGGCAGCTTGTCCCCGGTGGTCCAGCGCCAGCCCACGCGGCCGCCCAGGCCGGCGCGGCGGGCCAATGCGCTGGCCTCGGTCTCCTCCATCGTGCCACCGCGCAGGCGCGCCCATTGGCGCAGGTTCGCGGCATGGTCGGCCAAGCGCAGCCGAGGGTCGGCATCGTCCGCCTGGCTGGTGGCGCCAAACACGCGGCGCGAACCAAGCGCAGGCAAGGCATAGCCGGCGCCTGCCAGGGGGACCCGCGGCCCCGTCGCAGGCCAGCCGATGAGCGCTGCCTGGTCGTCGTCCTCGCACCAGCTGAGCTGGCCGCGCACAGGCGAAAGGTCCCAGTCGGGCTGGCCTAGCAGCCGCAAGGCGTCGCCCGCATTGGCCAGCACCAGCACCGGTGCCTGAGCCAGCACGCGGCCCTGGGCATCGCGCGCGGTCCAGGCCGTGGGGCCGAGGTCTTGTCCGCTGCAGCTGATCGAGGCCACCTCAGCGCCGCCCTGCCACTGCGCGGCATCGCCGGCCTGCGCAAGGTAGGCGCGGCACAGGCCGGCCGGGTCCACCCAGCCGCCCCCCCGGAACAGCCAGGCCGGCACCGCCACGGGCCAACCGCAGGCGAGCGCCGCGTCTGCCGCCTCGAGGGCTTGCACATGCCCGGGTGGAAGGCCCTGGGCTGCCAGCAGTTCGCGCATGGCGCATGCGTCACGCCGCTGTTCCAGGCGCAGCAGGCCCTGCACCTGGCCGGCCACGTCATGGTGGGCGATGGCCTCCCGGACCACCCGCTCGATGGTCAGGGCTGCCGCACGGTACAGTCGCGCATGGGTGCCATCCTGGCCATTGACGATGCCGTGGAACAAGCCGGCCGGATTGCCTGAGGCTCCTTGCGCGGGAGTGGCCTGAGTGTCCAGCACGGTGCTGCGCCACCCCACCTGGGCCAGGGCCCAGGCAGTGGCGCAGCCGGCCAGTCCCGCGCCCACGATCAGTGCGTGGCGCGGGGCAGCGGTGCCCAGGGCGGCCGTGCGACGCGGGGCCACCCTCGGCGTGAAGCGAGGGGCGTAGCGTGCCAGGGTGATGTCGCGCTTGCCGTGGCTGCCGGGGGCGAGACGCGCCTCGAAGCCAGCGCTGGCGAGTCCCTTGCGCAGCGCATGCGCCGCCGACCAGGTGGCCACTGTTGCGCCAGGGGCGGCCAGTCGCGCCATGGCCTTGTAGACGCGGTCCTGCCACAGCGCGGGGTTGCCGGCGCGGGCGAAGCCGTCCAGGTAGAACGCATCGACCGTGGCCACCAGCTCAGGCAGCCATTGCAGGGCGTCGCCGAAGGCCAGCAGCAGGCGCACCCGCCCGCCTTCGAACGCCAGGACGTGCAGGTTGTGGGTCAGCGCCGGCCACTGGGCCAGCAGGGCCTCGACCAGCTCGGGGCAGGGGCTTGCAGCATGTGCCTGGCGCAGGTCGGTGGCCTGGAAGGGGTGCTGCTCGAGCGAGATGAAGTCCAGCGCAGCCCGGGGCTCGGGCGTCTGCCGCCAGGCCTGCCAGGTGGCGAGGAAGTTGTTGCCCAGCCCGAAGCCGGTCTCCAGGATGACAAAGCGCTGGCCCGGGTCGGCGCTGCCTTGCTGCCAACGCTCCGGCAGCCCGTTGCCGGCGAGGAAGACATGGCGGGCCTGCTCGAAGGCCCCGGCCCGGGGATGGTAGACGTCGCCGTAGCGGGGCGACCAGGGCAGGCCCTCGGCATTGAAGGCCAGGACGGCGGGCTCGATGGGGGCAGTCTTCATGGCCGGTGGTCGCACCTGAAAATGACAAAGGGCACCGAAGTGCCCTTGTGCCAGGTGGCCGGACGCCTGCGCGGGGCCACGGGGTGCGTCAGACGCGCTTGCGGTACTCGTGGGTGCGGGTGTCGATCTCGATCTTGTCACCGGTTTCCACGAACAGCGGCACCGCGATCTCGAAGCCGGTGGCCAGGCGGGCCGGCTTCATGACCTTGCCCGAGGTGTCGCCCTTGACGGCCGGCTCGGTGTAGGTCACTTCGCGCACCAGGCTGGTGGGCAGCTCCACCGAGATCGCCTTGCCTTCGTAGAACACCACTTCCACGGGCATGTTGTCTTCCAGGTACTGGATGGCATCGCCCATGTTCTCGGCCTCGACCTCGAACTGGTTGTACTCGGCGTCCATGAAGGCGTACATCGGGTCGGCGAAGTAGGAGTAGGTGCACTCCTTCTTGTCGAGGATGATCTGGTCCATCTTGTCGTCGGCCTTGAAGACGACTTCGGTACCCGAATTGTTGAGCAGGCTCTTGAGCTTCATGCGCACGGTGGCCGAGTTGCGGCCGCCACGGCTGTATTCGGTCTTGAGCACGACCCAGGGGTTCTTGTCCTGCATGATGACGTTGCCGGCGCGGATTTCTTGAGCAATCTTCATAACTGTGTTCCGTGAGGTGGTGCGCGAACCGCGGAGAAGGGCCGGGATCAGGGAGGGCAGGCCGAGGAGGGGCTCGCGCGAAGCCCGACATTTTAGCGTTGCCGAGCCGCCCTGTGGTGGGAATCGACGAAGGCCAGGAGCTGCGAGCCCAGGTCGGCCTGGGTGCGCAGCTGGGCGCCCCAGGCGCGGCTGCGCGCCTGCCAGCTGCGCCAGTCGGTGGGCCAGGGCAGCGGCGCGGCCGGATCCCCCAGGCCATTCCAGGCCCGGCTCAGGGCCCGCTGCTCCGCCGGCATCCCCACCTGCCGGGCCACCAGGTCGTGCCAGGCCTCCAGCTTGGCGGCGTGCGCCCCGTCCTCCTGGGGATAGATCTGCCACAGGAACGGGCGGTCCGCCCAGTGGGCCCGCACGAAGGAGTCCTCGCCGCGCACCAAGTTCACGTCGCAGGACCACAGGAGGTGGTCGAAATCCGGCTGGCTCAGGGGCGGCAGGAAGACCACCTGCAGCGCGCCGGTCGCCAGGCCCCCGCCGAGCAGGGCGCGCACCTGTTCGGCGGCCAGCCCGGCGGTGACCAGCAGCAAGCTCGGGCGCGCGCGCAGGGCATCCAGCAGGGCAGGCAGGGCGGGGTTGCGGTAGCAGAACAGGCTCACCCGCAGCGCCTGCGGCTGGGGCTGGATGCCCATGCCCGCCAGCCAGGCCGAGGCGTCGAAGGCGGCTTGGCGGCGCTGCAGGCCGGGTTCGCGCAGCAGGCCGCCCGTGCCGTCCACCCAGCCAGGGTAGAAAAAGTACTTGTCCAGGCCCTGTGCGGCACCCCGCTGGGGCGAGCGCAGCCCATGGCTGCGCAGCACGTAGGGCTCGGCGCTCAGGTACTCGAGGTTGATCCAGACGGGCGGCACGGGCCGCGAGGCCATGCCCATCACGAAAGAGGAGGGCAGCTCGCAGCCGAAAGCCTCCACCACCACGTCGCCCGGCTCGGGCCAGTGGGCCTGCGCCTCCCAGGTGCGCACCTGGATGCCGGGAGGGACCTGGGGCGCCATCCAGGCCAGGGCCTCGGGCTCGTCCACCCACAGGCGCACACCGTGGCCCCGGGTCTGCAGGTCGGCCGCCAGGCGCCAGCACACACCGAGGTCGCCCCAGTTGTCGATGACACGGCAGAACAGATCCCACAGCATGGGGCGCATTATCCCGCGCGGGCTACAGTCACGCGATGAGCGATCCTTCCCCTTCCGATGCCACGGCCGAGGCACAGCGCGCGCAGGTGCTGGCCGACGTGGCCGCGCTGCCCGGCCTGCCGGGGGTCTACCGCTATTTCGACGCGCAGGGCAACCTGCTCTACGTGGGCAAGGCGCGCGACCTGAAGAAGCGCGTGGCCACCTACTTCCAGAAGAGCCTGGGCACGGGCACGCGCACCGCCCACATGGTGAGCAAGATCGCACGCATGGAGACCACGGTCGTGCGCTCGGAGGCTGAGGCGCTGCTGCTGGAGAGCAACCTCATCAAGACCCTGCAGCCGCGCTACAACATCCTGTTCCGCGACGACAAGAGCTACCCCTACCTGAAGATCAG
>CBINPE010000143.1:0-12598 GCA_966252435.1 uncultured Burkholderiales bacterium
CGAAGGCGAAGGCGAAGGCGAAGGCGAAACGCCGGTGGGCGGCGTGCTGTTTTCTTCACTGCCGCCACCACCGCCCCCACAAGCGCTCAACAGGCCCAGGGCGAAGCACGCAGGCATCCACCAGCGTGGAGAGGATTTCTTGTCAGAGGGGGACATCGATGCGGGCTCCAGAACAAAGATGCCGGCCCACTGGCCGGCATTCTTGCCTTCGGCATCATCGTCCCGTTGGGCGGGCCCGCGGCCCGGGTTGAAACAAAGGTGATCCGTGGGGGCGTTTTTGTTTCAACTCGACACAGGAAGGTTCAGCTTTCCTCGTCCCAGGCGAACCCGTCGCGCGCCACCAGCGCCGAGGCCGCCGGGGGCCCCCAGCTGCCGGCCGTGTAGGGCTTGGGCACGATCGATTCCTTTTCCCAGTGGTGAAGGATCGGCTCGACCCAGCGCCAGGCCTGCTCCTGCTCGTCGCTGCGGACGAAGAGGTTGAGGCGCCCGGCGATGGCGTCCATCAGCAGCCGCTCGTAGGCGCCCACACGTTCTGTGGAGAAGGCCTTGTCGAAGTCCAGGTCGAGCGAGACGGCCGAGAGCTGTTCGCCTTGGCGCGAGCCCTTGGCCGCTTGCAGGTGCAGCTCCAGGCCGTCTTCCGGCTGCAGCTTGATGACCAGCTTGTTGGCCTGACCCGACGCGGGGAAGATGGGGTGCGGCACGGGCCGAAAATTCACCACGATGTGCGAATCCAGGGCCGCCAGGCGCTTGCCGGTGCGCAGGTAGAAGGGCACGCCCGCCCAGCGCCAGTTGCGCACCTCGGTGCGCAGCGCCACGAAGGTCTCGGTGCGGCTGCCCGCCGGCACGCGCGCTTCCTCGCGGTAGCCCACCACGGGTTGCCCGCCCACCGTGCCGGCCTGGTACTGCCCGGCCAGCACGTCGCGTGCCACCGACACCTCGTCGAACGGCTTCAGCGCCCGCAGCACCTTGAGCTTCTCATCGCGGATGGCGTCGGCGTCGTTGCTGGCCGGCGGCTCCATGGCGATCATGGTGAGCAGCTGCAAGGCATGGTTCTGCACCATGTCGCGCAGGGCGCCGGTGCGGTCGTAGAAGTCGCCACGCGTGCCCACGCCGATGCTCTCGGCCAGGGTGATCTGAATGTTGGCAATGCTCTCGCGGCGCCACAGCGGCTCGAACAGCGCGTTGGCAAAACGCAGGGCTGACAGGTTCTGTACCGCGGGTTTACCCAGGTAGTGGTCGATGCGCAGCGCCTGGCGCTCGTTGAACACGCTGCTGACCACCCGGTTGATCTGGCGCGCGCTGGCCAGGTCGTGGCCCAGGGGCTTCTCCAGCACCACCCGCACCTGCGGACCGTTCAGGCCTGCCGCGCCCAGTTGCTCGCACACCGGCACGAACAGGTGGGGGCTGGTGGCCAGGAAGAACACCACCGTCTCGGCATTGCGTGCCTGGAGCCACTCGCGCAGGCCCTCGTAGTCACTGGGCCGGGAAAGATCCATGCGCCGGTAGTGCAGCAGCTGCGCAAAACGCGCAAACTCCTCCTCGTTGGGCCGCTTGGCGCTTTCGACCTCGTTGAAGCGCTCCTGGATGAAGCGGCGGTACTCGTCGTCACTGCGCTCGTCGCGCGCCACCGCCAGGATGCGGCCGCCCTCGGGCAATGAACCATGTCGGAACGCCTGGAACAAAGCAGGCATGAGCTTGCGCCACGTGAGATCGCCCGTGCCGCCAAAGAGAATCAGGTCGAAAGCCATTGTGTATGTAACTTAGTTTCAATAGAATGATTGCATCGATTACATGTTTCGTCAATCGTGTCCAACCCGCGGTCCAGGCCCCGGCGGACGGTTCTACCAAGGATGACTGAAATGAACCTGCACCCTACCGTCCTGCGCGTCACCGCGCAGATCCGCCAGCGCAGCGCCGCCACCCGGGAGCGCTATTTGGCACGCGTCGCGGCCGCGCAGCGCAAAGGCACTTCCCGCACCGGGGTTTCCTGTACCAACCTGGCTCACGCCATGGCCGCCACGCCGCACAGCGACAAGATGCTGATCCAGGCGCAGCGGGCCCCCAACCTGGGCATCGTCTCCGCCTACAACGACATGCTGTCGGCGCACCAGCCCTACGTCCGTTTCCCCGAGGTGATCAAGCAGGCGGCCCGGGTGGCGGGCGCCACGGCGCAGTTCGCCGGCGGCGTGCCGGCCATGTGCGACGGCGTGACGCAGGGCCAGCCCGGCATGGAGCTGTCGCTGTGGTCGCGCGACGTGATCGCCCAGAGCACCGCCATCGCCCTCAGCCACGCCGTGTTCGACGGTGCCCTGATGCTGGGCGTGTGCGACAAGATCGTCCCCGGACTGCTGATTGGCGCCCTGGCCTTCGGGCACCTGCCCACGATCTTCGTGCCCGCCGGGCCCATGACCTCCGGCCTGCCCAATGACGAGAAGGCCCGCGTGCGCCAGCGCCACGCCCAGGGCCTGGCCACCCGTGAAGAACTGCTCGCCGCCGAGATGGCCAGCTACCACGGCGCCGGCACCTGCACCTTCTACGGCACCGCCAACAGCAACCAGATGCTGATGGAAGTGATGGGCCTGCACCTGCCCGGCGCCGCCTTCGTCACGCCCAACACGCCCTTGCGCGATGCCTTGACCGAAGCTGCCACGCGCCGCCTCGTGACCCTGTGCCAGGACACCCGGCGCCAGCCGATCGCTGAGATCGTCGACGAGCGGGCCATCGTCAATGCCATCGTGGGCCTGCTGGCTACCGGCGGCTCGACCAACCACACCCTGCACCTGGTGGCCATCGCGCGCACCGCCGGCATCAACATCAACTGGACCGACTTCGACGAACTGTCGGCCGTCACGCCGCTGCTGACCCGCATGTACCCCAACGGCAAGGCCGACGTGAACCATTTCCACGCGGCCGGTGGCATGGGCCTGCTGATCCGCGAACTGCTGGACGCCGGCCTGCTGCACGAGGACGTGAACACGGTGATGGGCCAAGGGCTGCGGGCCTACGCCCAAGAGCCCTGGCTGGATGGCGAGCGGCTGGCCTGGCGTGATGCGCCGGCCGCCCCCAGCGACCGCGACGTGCTGCGCCCCGTGGCCGAGGCCTTCCAGCCTGACGGCGGCTTGCGGCTGATGTCCGGCAACCTGGGCCGGGCTGTGTTCAAGGCGTCGGCCGTCAAGCCCGAGCATCGCGTCGTCAAGGCGCCGGCGCGCGTCTTCGACGACCAGTCCGACATGATCAAGGCCTTCGAGGCCGGTGAGCTGCAACGCGATGTGGTCGTGGTGGTGCGCTTCCAGGGTCCCCACGCCAACGGGATGCCCGAGCTGCACAAGCTCACGCCCAGCCTCAGTGTGCTGCAGGACCAGGGCCATGCGGTGGCGCTGGTCACCGACGGCCGCATGAGCGGCGCCTCGGGCAAGGTGCCCTCGGCCATCCACGTGTGGCCGGAAGCCGACCGAGGCGGGCCGCTGGCCCGGCTGCGCGATGGTGACCTGATCTGTGTCGATGGTGAGCGCGGCGTGATCGATGCCATCGTCGACCCGGTCGAATGGGATGCCCGTCCCCTGGCCGTCAAGCCGTCGGACGCTTCGTACCACGGCATGGGGCGCGAGCTGTTCGCGTCGCACCGCCGGGGCTGCAGCTCACCGGAAGAGGGCGCAGTCAGCTGGGGCACCGCGGACCGCGAAGAAGAACAAGCTTTTCATCACATTGGAGAACACGCATGAGCCAAGCGTTGAGCAATGCCTCGCTGGACGCCGTCATGAACGTGGCGCCGGTGATCCCCGTGATCGCCGTCCAGCGCCTGGAAGATGCCGTGCCGCTGGCCCAGGCCCTGGTCAAGGGCGGACTGCGCGTGCTGGAAGTGACGCTGCGCACGCCCGTGGCCCTGCAGGCCATGCGCCTGATGAGCGAGGTGCCGGGCGCGATCGTGGGCGCCGGAACGGTGCTCGACGCCGCGCAGTACAAGGCCGCCGCCGAGGCGGGCGCGAAGTTCGTGGTGTCGCCCGGGCTCACCCCGGCGCTGGCCCAGGCCGCGGTTGAGCATCCGGATGTACCGCTGCTGCCCGGCACGGCCACCGCCAGCGAGGTCATGCGGGCGCGTGAACTTGGCTTCACGCGGTTGAAGTTCTTCCCGGCCGAGTCCTCCGGGGGGACGGCCAGCCTCAAGGGCTGGTTCAGTGTGTTCCCCGACATTCGCTTCTGTCCGACAGGCGGCATCACGACCGCCAACGCACCGGCCTACCTCGCCCTGCCCAACGTGGGCTGCGTGGGCGGCTCATGGCCGTTGCCGAACGACATGATCCTCGCGGGCGACTGGGACGGCATCACCCGGCTCGCCCAGGAAGCGGCACGGCTGCGATGACGGCAACGGCTTCCACCTTGGAGGTGCGCTGCGTGGTGGATGCGCGCTGCGCGGTCGGCGAGTCGCCGGTGTGGTCCGTGACCGAACAGGCGCTGTACTGGGCCGACATCCCGAATGGCCGGCTGCACCGCTGGCAGCCCGAGAGTCAGCTCTCCTCGGCCTGGCAACTGCCGACCGCGCTGGGCTCCTTCGGCCTGCGGCGCGGGGGCGGGCTGGTCCTGGCGCTGAAGAGCGGCGTGCACCTGTTCGACCCGGCGAGCGGCATGCTGACCCTGGTCCACCACCCCGAGCCGCTGCCCGTCGACAATCGGCTCAATGATGGCAAGGTCTCGCCGGACGGCCGGTTCTGGGTCGGCTCGATGAGCGAGCGTCCCGAGCGCCCTCCGGTGGCTGCTCTGTACCGGCTGGATGCAGACCACAGCGGCACGCGCATGCTCGAGGGTCTGCGCGTGTCGAACGGCCTGGCCTGGAGCCCCGATGGCCGCACGCTGTACCACGCCGACACACGCGCCCTGACGGTGTGGCAGCACGACCATGACCCCGCCACGGGCCGGCTCTCCAACCAGCGCGTGTTCGTGGTCATGCGTCCCGAGTGGGGGCGCCCCGATGGCGCCACGGTGGACAGCGAGGGGTGCTACTGGAACGCCGGCATCGGCGCCGGGCGCGTCAACCGCTTCAGCCCCGAGGGCGAGCTGGTGAGCCACATCGAGCTGCCGGTCAGCCACCCGACCATGCCTTGTTTTGGCGGGCCGGACCTGCGAACGCTCTACATCACCTCGCTGCGCGACGGCGTGCCGCCCGAGACGCTGGCACGCACGCCGCAGGCCGGCGGGGTGTTCGCCGTCGACGTGGGGGTGCGTGGGCTCGAGCCGGCGCTGTACGCCGGTTAGCCGGCAGTCGCGGGGCGGTATGCTCGCTGCCGTGTTGGGGCAGCCCGGCTGGGATTCCATGGCAACGAGAAAGACACCTTCCGGACATCGGACAGAGAAGAAGTCCATCCACCTGAAGCTGAAGCGGATGCTGTCCAACCCCGACGTGCCGCTGCAAGAGGCGCTGGCCGGCCAGGCGTCCCTGGTCGACGAGGGGCTCCTGGCGCGCGTGATGGACGAGGCGCTCATGGCGCTCATTGACACGAAGGCATACGACCGCGCCTGCGAGCTGCTGGCATTGCGCTTGGCGCAGCCCGATTTCCTGGAGGGCAAGCTGCACCAGCTCGGACACCTGGCCCATGCGGTGGTCCAGGCGAATCGGCCAGATCTGAAGGCACGCTTCATCGCGCGGCTGTCGGGGCATGGCGAGGCCCGCTGGAACAGCGACTGCGACTCGAGCAACTACAGCAACAACATCGGAGCCTACGCCGTGCAGGTGATGCACGACGAAGCGTGGACCACCGCCATCGAGCTGTTCGACCTGGCCTTGTCGATCGAGGCGCCGCGACCGCCGCGCGAGCGGCTGGAGCTGTACGCGAATGCGCTCTACCCCTTGCAGCACGACAACTCGAAGCTGCCGGTGGATGCCGGGCTGAACCGCCGCTTCCTGGCGCGGACCTTGCCGTTCGGGCCGCACAACCCCGGCATCTACTTCAATGCAGCCTGCCTGTACGTGGAAATGAATGAGTTCGACGAGGCCGTGAAGATGGTGAAGCTGGCCGTGCGCAACGGTTACGACGGACTGGCCGAGATGAAGTCGCAGATCGACACCCTGCCCATGTTCAAGCAGTTCAGGAAGTACCCCGCTTACCAGGCGCTGCGTTTTCATCCTGGCCACTGAGGACATGCCCCCGTCACCGGGCCGCTGTCCGTCGCACGGTGTTCTGCGGCGATGATGTCGGCCTCTTGGAATAGGAAGGAAGAGATTTCCCGATGTTGGACCGCATTCGCGCCACCCTGAACGCCCTGTCGCCCGCGGAGCGGCAAGTGGCCGAGTACCTGCTGGCCCACCCCCGCCAGTTCGTCAGCATGCCCGTGGAGGCCCTGGCGCGGCAGGCCAGTGTCAGCAAGCCGACGGTGGTGCGTTTCTGCCGTAGCGTGGGCTATGCCGGCCTGATCGACCTGAAACGGGCCCTCGCGGCCGCGGTCAACGAGGGCGTGCCCTTCGTGCACCGCGCGGTGGACGAGGGGGACCCGGCGGGGGAGGTCATCGTCAAGGTGATCGACAACACCGTGAGTGCCCTGCTGAAGTACCGCCAGCTGGCCGTGTCGCATGCCTTCGAGCGCGCCATCGACGCGCTGGCCGCGGCAGGCATGGCGGGGCGGCGCATCGAGTTCTACGGTGTCGGCAACTCCGGCATCGTGGCGCAGGATGCGCAGCACAAGTTCTTCCGCCTCGGTGTGAACGCCACGGCCGTCAGCGACGGGCACGTCCAGGTGATGAGCGCCACCATGCTCAAGCCCGGCGACTGCGCGGTCATCATCTCCAACGCAGGGCGCAGCCGCGACCTGCTCGATGCGGCGGAGATCGCGCGCAAGCAGGGGGCGACCACCGTGCTGATCACGGCCAGCGGCTCACCGCTGGCCCTGACCGCCACCGGCCCCCAGCAGATCCACATCGCGGCCGACCACCCGGAAGACCATGACCGCTACAGCCCGATGGTGTCGCGGGTGCTGCACCTCGTGATCATCGACATCCTCACCACCGGCGTGGCGTTGCGCTTCCCGCCTCTCCCGCTGCGGCAGACCTTGAAGGACATCAAGAAGAACCTGCGCGTGCGGCGCTACGTGGATGGTTGAAGACGGAGGAGGACGCGGGCGGCCCTTGCCGGCACGAAAAAAAGCCCCTCGCGGTGAACGCGAGGGGCTCAGCTCACAGTCTCCCCAGACTCATGAGACTCAACTCAACAGGAAAAACAAACAAAACAAATCAAATCAAACCTTGGAGCGAGCGTGAGCTCGCTTTACCGCATTACCACCAGACTTCAACCTGGGCACCGAAGCTGGTGCCAGAGGTCTTGCCGTCGCCGATGCCGGTCAGGCCGCTGCTGCCGCTGAAAGTGTTGGCAGCACCGTTCCACTTGGCCGTGGTGACGTACAGGCGAAGCTCGGGGCGGTTCCAGAAGTCAGGACCGCTCGAGATCGTGGGCGCGAAGGTGAACTTCGTCAGGTGAGCCGTGGGGCTGCCATCGGGCTTGATCTGCGAAAAGCCCAGTTCGCTGACCAGCTTGAAGTTGCGGGTGACGCCGTAGCTCACGCGGCCGCCGACCGTGGCGGACTTCGTGTCAGCGCCCGCCACGCGGTCGTTCTGGAACATCGCCTGGGCCTGGCCGCCCAGCGGGCCGCTCTGCCATTCGACGCTGTCGATCACGCGCACGCTCTTGGTGTCGGAGTCGGCGGTCGGGGAACCGAAGTTGCTGTTCAAGGCGGCCGAACCCTGGGCGTACTGCAGCCAGAACGTGTTGACGAGGCCGGCCGGCAGGCCCTTCTGGATGTGCTGGCCCGTCAGACCAAAGCCGCTCTTGCCACCGGTGAAGTCACCCTTGGTGGCCGTGCCGATGATGCGCAGCTTGCCGTTCGGGTTGACCGCGATGTCGTACACGTCCACGTTCAAGCGCGAGGCCGGCAGCTTCGAGCCTGCCGTGTTGTCGAGGTTGGGGTTGACGTTGCCCGAGCCGTCGTTGCGGAAGTAGCCGACGCCCAGCTTGGCGCCGCCCAAGGCGATGTCCCTGGCACCGGCGCCGACACCGCTCATGTCGATGTACTGGGTGTCGACGATGTGCACGTCAGCCCGGCCAACGTAGGCCTTGCCAGCCCAGAAGGTGACGCCCGGTGCGAAGTCGAAGCCCTTGCCTTCGACGAACATCTGCGCCATGCCCACGCGGGAGCCCAGCGTCGTGACACCCGGCGTGGTGATGTTGCCCGGGTTGGGACGGTCGTCGGTGCCGCCGCTGTACAGGTTGGGCATGAAGTTCACCGAGTACTCCATGTTGTCCTTCTTGAACTTGTCGGTGAACAGGAACTCACCGTAGAAGTCGCACTCGTTGCCCAGGCGATACTTCATGCCTGCGCCACCCAGGGCGTAGCAGGCCCGGGAGGTGTTCTTCTTGGTTGCGCCCGGGCCGGCACGGAAGTAGCCGGTCGATTCGAATTGCGCATGTGCCAGCGCGGGGACGAGCAGGGCCATTGCCGTGGCTGCGCCCACCAGGGTCATGCGTGCGTTGGGCCGTTGCGTGTGTGCGGGGTATTTCACCTTGTCACCTCCATGTATGTCAAAACGCCTGTGGTCGCGCCTGCGGCCGCAGGATCTGCGGGCTTTCACCTCGATCGAGGTGTTCTGAAGCACACCTTCGGGAAGGCTTGGTGTGCTTGAGCGAGGTGGACTTTAGGGAGCGCCCCCTGGTCGAAGAATTTCTTTAATGACGGGTTACAAGCCCTTGGATGTCATCCGTGAATGGGGTCTGAAACACTCGTCACAAAAGCCCCTGAAACGGGTGTTAGATTGGTCGGATTGCCCGGGTTTACCCGGCCTTTCGCGCTGAAAATCGACCCGCAAGGACCGAAAAAAAATGGACGTACCGAGCAACATATTTCGCGACAAAAACAACAGTCTTGTCGCCGATCCAGCGGCCTATCCCTGCCTGGTGGGCGACATCGGCGGAACGAACGCGCGCTTCGCCTTGGTCGAGGCCGCAGGCGCGCCGCCCTCGTCCATCCAGGTGCTGCCGGGTGCCGACTACGCGAGCCTGGTCGACGCCGTCAACGCCTACCTGGCGCCCCATGCGCGGCGTCCGCGCTGGGCCTCCCTGGGCATCGCCAACCCCCTGGACGGCGACTGGGTGAGCATGACCAACCACCACTGGGCCTTCTCCGCCCGCCAGACTTGCCAGGACCTGGGGCTCGAGCGGCTCATCCTGCTGAACGACTTCACCGCGCTGGCGCTCGGCGTGCCCACCCTGGGCGAGGCGCAGCTGCGCCGCGTCGGATCCGGGGCCAGCGTGCGCCGTCCTGGCAACCTGGCCATCCTCGGGCCGGGCACCGGGCTGGGCGCTTCAGGCCTGGTTCCGGTCGGGGGAGGCTATGTGCCCGTCACGGGCGAGGGTGGCCACGTGACCCTGCCGGCCATGACGGAGGAGGAAGTACAGATCGTGGCTTGGCTGCGGCAGCGCCTGCCGCACGTGTCGGCCGAGCGGGTGTTGTCGGGGCCCGGCCTGGTGTGGCTGTACCGGGCCCTGGCCGCCCTGCGGGGCGTGACGCTGGAAGCGGCCCCCAGCGCTGCCGAGGTGACGCGGATGGCGCACGCGGGCGATGCGCTGGGCCTGGAAACGGTGCAATTCTTCGGTGCCTTCCTGGGCACTGTGGCGGGGGACCTGGCCCTGACGCTGGGGGCCGCCGGCGGCTTGTTCATCTCGGGTGGCGTCGTGCCGGCGATGGGCGAGCTGTTCCATGCCTCGCCGTTCCGCGAGCGGTTCGAGGCCAAGGGCCGTTTCAAGGACTACCTGGCCCGCATCCCCACCTATGTCATCCATGCGCCCTATTGCGCCATCGAGGGCGCGGCCAATGCGATCGGCCTGGACGCGCTGCCGGGGTGCCTGGACGTGCGGCTTTGAGGGACACCCCCTTCCTCCTTGCTGGAGGAAGGGGGTGTGCGGCAGTTCGGGTTACTCCCCGATCGCCTCATCCCCATACATGGCCAGCAGCTTGCGCGTCACCCCATTGGTCCAGCCGAAGCCATCCTGCATCGGGTATTCCCCACCGCCGCTCCCGCCTTCCAGGCTGGTGATGTCGTACTTCTCCAGCAGCTTGCCCGTCTTGCGGTAGACGTGGTTCACGGTGTTCAGCCAGCGCGTGGCGATGTCGCGTGCCAGCCCGGTGTGCTGGTAGCGGTTGAGGCCGTCCACCGCGACCCAGTGCAGCGGTGCCCACCCGTTGGGCAGGTCCCATTGCTCGCCGCTGGCCACGGTGGTGGTGGCCAGGCCGTGTTCCTTCAGCAGGTGCTGGCGCACCTGGTCCGCGACCTGGGCCGCCTGCTCCGCGTTGGCCAGGCCCATGAACAAGGGATACAGCGTCCCGGCCGTCAGGAGGTTGCAGGGCGCGTTGCGCACCCAATGGTGGTCGACGTAGTGGCCCAGCGTGGGTGACCAGAGGTAGCGGTCGATCGCGGCCTGCCGGCGCTGTGCCTGCACCGCGAAGGCGGCCGCGCCGGCCGGGTCCCCGCTGCGCTCGCAGGCCCGGCTGATCGCACACTCGAGGCCGTGCAGCAGGCAGTTCAGGTCGATGGGAATGATCGACGTGGTCTCCAGCTGGCCCAGCAGCCCCGCATCGCCGCCTTCGCGAAAAGGGGCCCAGCGGCTGCTGAAGTCCCAGCCGCTCTCGCACGCGGCCCGCAGGTCGCGCCAGAGTTCTGCGGGGGGCCGCTGGGTGGTGCCGGCGGTGTGCACGTCCTGTGCGTACATCTCGTCGCGCGGTGCATCGAAGGCGTCCCAGTGGCGGTTGAGCAGGCTGCCGTCGGGCAGGCATACCACGTGCGCGCTGGCCTCGCCGGGGCGCAGGGCCGCACTGCCGGACATCCAGTAGGCGTGCTCCTGCTTCAGTTGCGGCAGGTAGCGCACCAGGCCCTCGGCCGGGTCGTGCGCCGGGGCCACCGCCTCCACCATCTTGAAGAAGTAGGGCGGGTGCGAGCGGCTCAGGTAGTAGCGGCGGTTGCCGTTGGGCATGTGGCCGTGGCGCCCGATCAGGAAGGCGAAGTTGCGCACCATGCTCTCGGCCAGCTCGCGCTGTCCGCTTTCCAGCAGGCCCAGCAGGGTGAAGTAGCTGTCCCAGTAGTAGATCTCCCGAAAGCGCCCACCCGGCACCACATAGGGACCGGGCAGGGGCAGCAGGGTGGAGCCCTCGGCGTCCACTGCCGGGTCGGGGGCGGGATCCTGGCGCGTCAGGTAGGGCCACAGCGCGTCGATGTGCTCGCGCAGCGAGCGTGAGTCGTCGGTGTGGAACGCGGTGGCGTCCGACGCGGGCTCGCCTGGCAGCGTGAAGTGCGCTGCCACGAAGTCCGCCAGCGAGAAGCCAGGGCGCTCGCGCTCGGCCGCGTACAGCGAACGGATGCGCGCCAGGCTGTCGCCGGCCCGGGGCACGGCGTCGATGAAGGTCTTGCCGTCGGCGAACAGACCCTGCCTGGCCACGTCGACGAACAGCGGGTCCTGGCTTGAGCGCAGGAGGGCCGCGGGGATGGCGTTGTCCATGGCTTGGGGTGATTCCTTCCTGCTCAGGCCGCCATCCGGTTGGGGTTGGACAGGCGGCGCGTCTGGGCCACACCCTCTTCGTTGAAGACGTGCAGCTCGGCCGCCGGCAGGGCAAAGGACACCCGGTCGCCGACGCGCAACTCACCCTGCGGGGTCTTGGCCAGCAGCACCGGCGCGTGCTCATCGGTCTTGAGGTAGACGTAGCTGTGCTCGCCCAGGTGCTCGAGGTGGCTCACGACGGCATTGAAGGGGCCATCGCCGAGCTGCAGGTGCTCGGGGCGGATGCCCAGGGTCACCGGCACGCCGCTGCGCAGGCCATGGGGCTCGACCGCGGCCGTGCAGTGCACGCCGTTGATCTGCACCTGCACGCCTTGCGAGCCGATCTGCGCCACGGTGGCGGGCAGGAAGTTCATGGCCGGCGAGCCGATGAAGCCGGCCACGAACAGGTTGGCCGGGCGGTGGTACAGGGTCAGCGGATGGCCGACCTGGGCGATGCTCGGTCCCTGGTATTCCTTCGACTGCGGGCGCAGCAGCACGATCTTGTCGGCCAGCGTCATGGCTTCGACCTGGTCGTGGGTGACGTAGATCATGCTGGCCGAGCCGAGGTCGCGGTGCAGCTTGGCGATCTCCACGCGCGTTTTCACGCGCAGCGCGGCGTCCAGGTTGGACAGCGGCTCGTCGAACAGGAAGACCTCGGGCTTGCGCACGATCGCGCGGCCGATGGCCACCCGCTGGCGCTGGCCGCCCGACAGGTCGCGCGGCTTGCGCTGCAGATAGTCGTCGAGGTTCAGGATCTTCGAGGCCTCGGCCACGCGCTGGTTGATCTCGGTCTTGCTGAGCTTCTGGTGGCGCAGGCCGAAGGCCATGTTCTCGAACACGGTCATGTGCGGGTACAGCGCGTAGCTCTGGAACACCATCGCCACGTTGCGCTGGGCCGGCGGCAGGTGGTTGACCAGGCGGCCGTTGATCTCGATGTCGCCGCCGCTGACGTCGTCCAGGCCGGCGAGCAGGCGCAGCAGGGTGGACTTGCCGCAGCCCGAGGGGCCGATGAAGACGCAGAACTCGCCGGG
>CBINPE010000144.1:0-12565 GCA_966252435.1 uncultured Burkholderiales bacterium
CCCCTGCGGATCGGCAGGCATATTTCTCCTGCAGCACCCCCTGCAGGCGGGCGGCCACGGCCCGGCACTCCGCGTCGTTCAGGGGCTCGAAGCGCGCAGCCCAGGCGGCGGCCTGCGCGGCTTGCGGAAAGCGCGGTGCTTCCCCCCAGCGCCAGGCGGCATCGGTGGCATGGCGGCTGCGCCCGAACACATGCAGGTGGACCCGGCGATGGCGGCGCACATCCTTCGGACCGGCCGGGGGAGCCTGGTCATGCAGCGCCCAGTTGCCGGCTTCCCAGTAATTGACGCAACCGTCCTGCAGCACCGGCAGCACGTCAAGCATGGCCTGTCCGGTGGCTGCCACCAGGCAGGCCCACCCCATCAGCTCATCGGCCGTCAGCGCGCCGCGCTCCCAGACCTCGCGCGGCGGATGGACACAAAGGTGCCCGCCGTCGGCACGCCCGCACAAGGTCTGCGCTGGCAGAGCCACCCAGCCCCAGGGTCCGGCCCAGAGCACCTGCGCACCGCTTGTTCTTTTCCCCAGTTCCGGCATGAACACTCCCACGATGACAATGACGATGAGTAAAACGCACACCCGGCATGGCATGCCCCCAGGCACTATCCAACTTCTCCTCAGGCAACACCACCCCATGCATGAGCCAAACCCAACCCACCCATGAGTCAAACTCATCCACCCCCGCCCCCTCCACACCGGCTGGCCCCCGTGATCTCCCGCTGAATGCGATCCGGGTGTTCGTCGAGGCGGCCCGCCAGCTGAACTTCAGCCGAGCGGGGACCGTGCTGGGAATGACCCAGGGCGGCGTCAGCCGGCATGTGGCCGCGCTGGAGGCCTGCCTGGGCCTGCGGCTGTTCGAGCGCCAGGGCAAGGGCGTGCAACTGACCGATGCCGGCCGGCAGTATTTCGACACCGTCAGAGAGGCGATCGCCACCCTCGAATGGGCCACCCGCCAATGGACCCAGACGCGCAACCCGGCGGCCCGCCTGCGCGTACGCAGCTCGCTGCCCACCTTCGTGCACACCGTCCTGATCCCCGCCCTGCCCGCCTTCCGGGAGGTCTCGGCAGTGAATGTCGACCTGGTGACCAGCCTCTCGGCACCTGAGCCGGGCGAATCCTTCGACGTGCTCGTCACCCGCGACCTGCACCTGCCGCACGCCGACCAGTGGGAGCTGCTTCAGGAGATCCTGGTGTGCGTCTGCGCTCCGGCCTTGCGTGCACTGTACGCGCCACAGCCACTGTCGCAATGGCCCTTCATCCACAGCCAGTCACGCCCTGACGTCCTGCCCGACTGGGCGCGGCAAGCCGCGCTCCAGGTGGACGAGTTGACGGTGCACGCCGGCTTCGACCACTACTTCCTCGCGATCGCGGCAGCGATCGGAGGGCTGGGCTGCCTGGTGGTGCCTCGCATGCTGGTGCAGGCCCAATTGGCGCAGGGCATGCTGGTGATGGCCACGTCCTGCGAGGCCATCGGCTCGTCCGGCTACCGGGCCTTCGTGCACCCCCGCAGCGCGCAGCCGCTGCAGGCACAGATGTTCTGCCGCTGGCTCAAGGGCCACCTCCACCGGGCCCAGGCCGCGCCTCCCACTCTCACAGCAGACGCTCGTCCAGCACCTTGAACGGCACGGTGGGCACCCGGAAACACAGCGGTGTTCCCTGGGGCCCGAGCTGCGCCAGGAAATCGGACGCCACGGCGTCCAGCACCAGCGGCTCCACCGTGTCGACGTCGATGGGCAGCGCGATGCGTGCGTGCGCAAGGCGACCGACGTCCTCGGCCAGCGCGACCGCCGCGTCCTGCAGACACAGGAACGAGATGGCGTCCCGCCACCCGGCAAAGCCCGCATCGAGCCACTCCGGCGGCAGCGTACGCGATGCGCTCGCCCGGCAGCGGCTGCGAAACGCTGGTGCGCTGCCTGTGCCGGCCGTGATCTCGGTGTTGAACGCACCCTCGGGGCCCGTGCCCGCGGTGTGTGTGAAACGCTCGGCGCAATGCGAAGGCAGCGCATCACTGAACAAGCGGGTGCCGACAGCGTAGAGCGGGTGGTCGAACAGGTTCTTGACGAACAGCACCGTGGGCTGCTCGACGCGCCGCCCGCCCGGCAGCTGGTCCACATAGAAGCGCCAGTTGCTCTGCAGCGGCGACGGAAACACCCGGCGCAGCGGCCCCGCCCAGGCCGGACCGAAATGCCCATGCGCATAGGTGAGTACCGTGAAGGGCGTACGGCCTGCGTGCTGCCACAAGGTCACCCCAGGGGGCACCCAGGGTGATGCGCGCGCCGGGTCGACCCACCACGTCTGGTAGACCACATTGCGCACGTCACTGTGCAGCGGCACGAACGGCAGGCGCGACATCAAGGCCCGCCGCACTCGGCGGAACCCCTGACTGGCCACCCAGCGATTCGCCAATTGTCCGAAGAAACCGGACCGCGGGTACACGAAAGCGTTGCCGGCGGGGCCTTGTGCTTCCCGCGTCATGGCGCGGACCTAGCTGCCGTAGCCAAGGTCTTTGATCTCGACGATGCGGCCGTTCTCGAACACCACCATCTGCATGAACAGCCCCGGGCCGAAGTTGTAGACCCATTCCTCGATGGTGACCTGCACTTCGCGCTCGGTCTCGACCTGCCCGCCTTGCAGGGGCGAGCCATTGCGCAGCCGCATGATGCGTTTCTCGATGCGGGTGTCCTGGGTGGTCGGCACCCCGCACTTCTTGAGCACTTCGGTCTTGTGCAAGCCGATATCGATCACATTGGAATTGCAGCGGAACGCCCAGGCCGAAGCGGGCAGGCACAGCAGCGCGGAGAGGGTGACGAGGGCGACGGCACAATGCACGCGGGCCGGGTGCTTCAGCATCATCATGGGGTGAATCGATCCTGCAGAGGGGTCCAACAATCCGCGTAACCGGAATCCAGTTGGACATGGCCCAGCGCGAGATCGCTGGGAACGAAACAATGCCGGCTTTCAAGCATGAAAGCCAGGGTGTGATCAAGCTTGTGCGGCGCGAGTTCTGCCTCGCTGGCCAGCGCGAAGGCCTGTGCGTCGGGCCCGTGGGGCACCATGCTGTTGTGCAGCGTGAAGCCGCCGGGCAGGAAACCTTCAGGCTTGGCATCGTAGCGCCCTTCAATGAGGCCCATGAACTCGCTCATCACGTTGCGGTGGAACCAGGGCGGGCGAAAGGTGTGCTCGGCCACCAGCCAGCGCGGCGGGAAGATCACGAAGTCGCAATGGGCCACGCCGGGCGTGTCGCTCGGCGAAGTCAGCACCGTGAAGATCGAGGGGTCGGGATGGTCGACGCTGATCGACCCCAGCACCACGAAGCGCCGCATGTCGTATTTGCAGGGCACCAGGTTGCCGTGCCAGGCCACCACATTGAAAGGCGAATGCGCGCTGGGCGCCGTCCACAGCCGCCCCTGGAACTTCCTGATCAGCTCATGCGGCTGATCCCGTCCATCCACGTCGAAGGCCGCCACCGGCGCCAGGAAATCGCGGGGCTGTGCCAGTCCGTTGGAGCCGATGGGCCCGAGCTCAGGCAAGCGCAGGGGAGCGCCCTGGTTCTCGCACACGAAGGCGCGGGCCGTGCCGTCCGGCAAGTCCACCTTGAACACCAGGCCGCGGGGGATCAGCGCCAGCTCCCAGGGGGCCACCTCCAGCAGGCCCAGCTCGGTGGTGATGCGCAGCCGCCCTTGCTGCGGCACGATCAGCAGCTCGCCATCCGCATTGACGAAGGTACGGCGCCCCATGTCCTGGTTGGCGCGCATCAGGTGCACGGCCACGCCCTGGTCGGCCTGCGTCACCAGCGTCTGCAACCCCGCCACGAAGTCCAGGGCCTCCTCGGCCGCTTCAGGGATGGGCCAGGGCCTCCACCGCAACGGGTTGGGCGGCACGGCCTGCGCCCCCTGCCCCGCCTGCAACCCGGCATGCACCATCGGGCGGTAGGGCCCGACCTGCACCGAAGGCCGGATGCGGTACATCCAGGTGCGCCAGTTCGCGGCACGCGGAGCGGTGAAGGCGGTGCCGCTGAGCAATTCGGCATACAGGCCGCAGGGTGCGCGCTGAGGGTTGTTCTGCCCGACCGGCAGGCTGCCGGGCACCGCCTCGGAGAGGTGGTGGTTGCCGAAGCCGCAGAGGTAAGTCAGCGCAGGTGAAGTCATCGGGGCCCATCATAGGCGTCCGGCCTACGGCCGTCAGCCGTGAAACCGCTGTCAACCGCCTGCCGATCAATCCTCGTCCGGCGACCCAGGCAGGCGCATGGCCAGGACCTTGTCGACACGCTTGCCATCGAGGTCCACCACTTCGAAGCGCCAGCCCTCCCACTCGACGGCCTCGGCGGTCTTGGGCAGGTGCCCCAGCAGCAGCATGATCATGCCGGCCAGGGTGTTGTAGCGCCCGCGGTCTTCCTCGGGCAGCACCTTCAGGTCGAGGCGGTCCTTCAACTCAGGCACGGGGATCAGCCCATCGAACAGCCAACTGCCGTCCTCGCGCCGCACGGCCCAGGCATCTTCCTTGGAAGGGGTGGCGAACTCCCCGGTGATGGCCTCGAGCACGTCGCGCACGGTGATCATGCCCTGCACCTCGCCGTACTCGTCGACCACGAACACCAGCTGCACCGTGGACGCGCGGAAATGATCCAGCAGCCCCATGCCGGACAGCGTCTCGGGCACGAACACGGGCTGCTGCAGATGCTCAGACAGGTTCAGCGGACGCCCGTGCGTGACCTGCTGCAGCAGGCTTTGCGCCGAGACCACCCCGACCACGTCGTCCAGCCCGCCGCGGCAGACCGGATAACGCGAATGCTCGTTCTCGGCGATGACCTTGAGGGCGGCCTCGGGCCCCTCGTTGAGGTCGAGCCATGTGATTTCCGCACGCGGGATCATCATCGAGCCGACCTGGCGATCGTCCAGCCGGAACACGTTGCGCACCATCTGGTGCTCCTGGGCTTCGATGACGCCCGCATCCAGGCCCTCTTCCAGGCTGGCGGCGATCTCTTCCTCGGTGACGCTGCGGTTGATCGTGCCGTGGATGCCCAGCAGGCGCAGGGTGCTCTCGGTGCAGAACGACAACAGGCGCACGACGGGCCGGGTGAACAGCCCCAGCCATTCCATGGGCTTGGCAACCAGGCGGGCCACTGGCTCGGGGAACATCTGCCCAAGCCGCTTGGGCACCAGCTCACCGAAGATGATGGACACGAACGTGATCACCACCACGACCATGGCGGTGGCGCTGATGTTGGCTGCGCGGTCGTGGATACCGAAGGTTTCGTGCAGCCAGGCGGCAAATGGGGCGGAGAATGCGGCATCGCCGACGATGCCGTTGAGCACGCTGATGGAGGTGATCCCGATCTGGACCACGGAGAGGAAGCGGGTGGGATCGTCATGCAGGGTGATGGCGGCCTTGGCGCCGTCATCACCACTTTCTGCCATGACCTGCAGACGTGCCTTGCGGCTGGCCGTGAGCGCCATCTCAGACATTGCAAACAGGGCGTTCAGGAAGACCAGAAAGATGAGAAGCGCAACGTCCATGCAACAGCGTGCGTAGTCGATAGACCTGGGAGCGTAGCAGAATCGCGACATGATCTATCTGATTGGCGATATTCAGGGCTGCTGCGACGCCCTTGACAGACTCCTCGACACCATTGACTTTTCTCCTTCCCGCGACCACCTGTTTGCACTGGGCGACTTGGTCAACCGGGGACCGGACTCGCTGGGCACGCTGCGCAAGCTGCAATCGCTGGGGGCCTCTGCGACCTGCCTGCTGGGGAACCACGACTGGCACCTGCTGGCTGCGGCGGCGGGCGTGCGTCCGCCGCACCGCCAGGACACCTTGACGGCGATCCTGCAGTCGCCCGACCGCGAGGTGCATCTTCACTGGCTGCGCCAGCAGCGCATGGCCGTGCACGCGCATGGTTGGCTGATGGTGCACGCGGGCGTGGTGCCCCAGTGGGACACGCCGACGACGCTGCTGGAGGCGCAAGCCCTGGAGGCCCAGCTGCAGAGCCCGGACCTGGGGGATTTTCTGCGGGTGATGTATGGCGACGAGCCGAGCCTGTGGCGCGAGGACTTGACGGGTGCCGAGCGCCTGAGGTTTGCCTTGAACACCTTGACCCGCATCCGTTTCGTGAGCCAGGAGGGGCGGCTGGAGTTGAACAGCAAGGAGAGCCACCGAAGCGGCCCGAGCGGCTGCGTGCCCTGGTTCGATGCGCCGAACCGGCGCACCCGGGGGACGCCGATCGCGTTCGGGCACTGGTCGACACTGGGGCTGATGAGCCGCCCTGACCTGCTGTGCCTGGACACCGGCTGTGTCTGGGGGGGACAGTTGACGGCAGTGCGCCTGGCGACGGATCCGGCCGAGCGCGAGGTGATCCAGGTAAGTTGCACCCAATCCCAGCGGCCGGGTCGCTGAGCGGTTGATTGGCTACAATGCAGGCCCTGCGCAGCGTTCATTGCCGCAGGCAAGCAAGACAGAGGAAGCGTGGCCGAGCGGTTTAAGGCACCGGTCTTGAAAACCGACGAAGGGGCAACTCTTCCGTGAGTTCGAATCTCACCGCTTCCGCCACCCCGCTGTTTCAGGCCGTCCCAGAACGTACCACTTGACGGGCCTAAACGGCGCAAATCCAGCATCCATGCGGGTTTGCGCGTTTCAACTGGAGCAACCCGGCAGCACGCGTCAGACAGCAGCAGGGGGCACCAGTTGCGCACCCTGCAGCGCCCCGCCTGCCGCATAGGCGCTCAGCACCTGGCTCGCCACGGCCTGCACGGCCTCAGGCCGGCACAAGGCCACGCAGGCGCCGCCAAAACCAGCGCCCGTGAGCCGGGCACCGAAAACCTGAGGGTGATTTTGCAGCAGGGCCACCAGGCGGTCCAGGTCAGGCACAGACACTTCGTAGTCGTCACGCAGGCTCGCATGCGAGGCGTTCATCAAGCGGCCAAAGGCCATGGCATCGGCCACTTTCAGGGCCTGCATGACGCGCTCGTTCTCCGTCAACACGTGACGCACGCGCCGCCGCAAGGGTTCGGGCAAAGCGTCTGCCACGCGCGCATCGGTCACGTCGCGCAAGCTACCCACGCCCAGCCGGCGCGCGGCTTCTTCGCACTCGCCGCGACGCGTGTTGTAGCCGCTCGCGGCAAGCGAGCGAGTGATGCCGGAATCAAGCACGAGCAACGCGCTGTGGGGTGGCAGCTCGACCAAGCCTCGCTCCAGGCTGCGGGTGTCCAGCCACAGGGCATGGCGGGTGTCCGCCAGGCTGGACGCCATCTGGTCGAGGATCCCGCAGCGCACGCCCGCGTCGATGATTTCCGCTTGCTGCGCCATCCGCGCGATGTGCACATCGTCAAAGGCCGCGCCGCTGAGCGTGCGCAAAGCGCGCAGGGTCGCGACCTCCAGCGCCGCACTCGACGACAGGCCCACGCCCATGGGCACCGTAGAGCTGACATGAATCTGCAGCGGCGTTTTCTCGACCCCGGCGTTGGCCGCCTCGCGCAGACAACCGTACACGTAGCTCGCAAAGTGGTCCGAGGGCGGCTGGTCCCAGGTGAACTGCACGCTGCGTCCGAGCGACGCGGCGTGCAGCGTGATCGCTGCGTTGGCGTCGGCCGGGCCGCAGCGCCGCATCGAGACGGTCGTTTGCTGCTCGATGGCGATCGGCAGCACGTAGCCGTCGTTGTAGTCGGTGTGTTCGCCCAGCAGGTTCACACGGCCGGGTGCACGCCCGACCGCCTCGGGCGCGCTGCCGAACACGGCCTCGAAGGCCTGCATGGCAGCGGCCGGGTGGCCGCCAACCGAGGGCACGGCGGCGTTCACTCGAGCACCACCTGCACCTGCTGCAACTCACGGGCCGTGTCTTCGGGCAAGGCGTCCATGGCGAAGAAGCCCGCGGCCAGCTCGGTGCCGGCGAGGTACTTCAGCCGCTCGGCGGTGCGGTAAGGCGGGTAAAACTCCGCATGCAGGTGCGACTCGGGGTGCGGTTGGCCATCGGTGGGCGCCTGGTACCAGGCCATCAGGTAGGGCAGCGGGCGCTGCCACAGGCCGTCGAACTTGCGCAGCACGGTCTTGAGCGCCCGCGCGAGATCGGCTCGCTGCGGCGCACTCAACCCACCGAAATGCTCGACCGGCTCAATGGGCGCGACCCAGACCTCGTAGGGGTAGCGTGCGCACGCCGGCACGAAGGCCACGGCGTGCCCCCCCTCATACAACATGCGGCGGCCGTCACGGCGTTCGGCGGCAATATGCGAGGCGAGCACGCCGCTGCCGGTCGAGCGCCAGTGGGCCAGCGCCTGGGCCTGCATGGCCGCAGGCACGGGTGGCACCACCGGGTACGCGTAGATCTGTCCGTGCGGGTGGTGCAGCGACACGCCCACTTCGGCCCCCCGGTTCTCGAAGGGCAGCACATAGGCGATGTCACCCAGGCGGGACAGCCGCTCGGTGCGGTGGCCCCAGACCTGCAGCAGCAGCTCGATGTGCGACAGCGCCAGTGCCCCCAGCGATGTTCTGGCATCTTGCGCAAAGACCACCACCTCGCATTTGCCCGTGGCCGGTGCGGTGGGCACGATGTGCGGTGGCGGTGTGGCCAGCGGACCACCGAGCGAGGGGAAGCGGTTGTCAAAGACGGCCACGTCCCAGGCACCCGCGGGCACTTCGGTGGGGTGGCTGGCGTCACGCGTCGGGGCGAGCGGGTTGTACTCGGGCGGTGGCAGGAAGGTGCGGTTTTGCCGAAACGCGGCGTAGGTGACCCACTCCCCCCGCAAGGGGTGCCACCGCAGGTGCGCACTGGCGGCCAGCGGCTCGGCAAACGGGCTCGGCGGCTCGATCTCGCCTTCGAGCGGCACGCGCGCATAGAGCGTCAGCGCGCGGCCGTCCGGCTTGACCAGTTCGCGCTGGTACACCTACACGCCCCCGGGGATGTGGGTGCGCGACGCCCGCGTCGCCCGGGCGATGTCTTCGAGCGGGATCTTGGGCTGACGGTCTGCCGTCAGCAGGCCGTTCGCTTCTTGGAAAGTATCGGCGAACTGGGTGTAGCAAAAGCCGGCGAACAAGGCGGTGTGGATCACCGTATCGAGCAAGGCCTGGTACTGCTGGTAAAGGCCCTGCGAACCGAGCGCAGTGGAATAGCCCCACGTCGCGGGTGTGGCCGGCCCGCCATCCGCCGAAGGGGCGGACTCGGCGGCGCTGGCACAGGCGATGCCGCCGAACTCGGTCAGCATGATCGGCTGCCCCCGATGGGGGTAACCGTCCAGTGTGAGGATGCGCCCGCCCGGACGGCGGCGGTCGAAGAGTTGGTCGGCCTTGATCTCCGGCCCGTAGCGCTGGCGCATGTGGTCCACGTTGGCGTCGTAATCGTGGATGCCGATGATGTCGGTGGCGCTGCTTTCCCAGCCGTCGTTGCCGATCACCGGGCGGGTCGCGTCGAGTGTCTTGGTGAGGTGGTAGAGCGCCTCCACGGCGTGGCGCTGCTTGCCCACCGATATCAGCTCGGGCACGCCCCAGCTCTCATTGAAAGCCACCCACACGATGACGCACGGGTGGCTGTAGTCACGCTCGATCGCCTCCGACCATTCGCGCACCGTTCGCTTGATCGCCGTGCGCGTGAAGCGGTAAGCCGACGGCATTTCTTCCCAGACCACCAGGCCGAGCCGGTCGGCCCAGTAGAGGTAGCGCGGGTCTTCGATCTTCTGGTGTTTTCGAACGCCGTTGAAGCCCATCGCCTTGACCAGCTCGACATCGCGCTTGATCGCGGCGTCGCCCGGCGGCGTCATGAAGCTATGCGGCCAATAGCCCTGGTCGAGCACCAGGCGAAGCAGGTACGGCCGGCCGTTGAGCATGAAGCGGTCCCGCAGCACGTTCACCGATCGCAGCGCCGTGTACGACTCGAACTCGTCAATCACCTGATCGCCCCGACGCAAGCGCACCGACACGTCGATGAGCGTTGGGCGCTCCGGGCTCCACAGCAGCTCGTTGCGAAAGTCATCGATGCCGGGATCCGACAACACGATGACCCGGTCGACCTCACGCTGCACCACCAGGTAGCGGTCGCAGGCGAGCACCCGCTCGCCGTGGCACATGGTGATGTCGACCGACAAGTCATCGACCTCGTCGCCCACGATGCGGGCCTCGAAACCGATGGCAAAGTTCTCGACCTGCGGCGTCCATCGCACCTTCTCGATGTAGGTGGGCGATACGCGCTCGAACCAGACGGTCTGCCAGATGCCGGTGGTGCGGGGGTACCAGATCGAGTGCGGCTTCTCTTGCCAATCTTGTTTGCCCCTCGGCTTGGTCAGGTCGTGGGGGTCGTCTTCAGCCAGCACCGTGACCGTCTGCACGCCCGACGCATCCAGCATGGCGGTGATGTCGGCCGAAAACGGCGTGTGCCCGCCTTCATGGGAGGCCGCCAGGCAACCGTTGACCCACACGCGCGCCGCATAGTCGACGGCCCCGAAGCGCAGCAAGACCCGATCGTCCCCGGGTGGGCACTCGAATTCGCGCTGATACCAGCAGGCGGTGTGGAAGCTCTGGTCAGCCAGGCCGCTGGCCTCGGTCTCCGGCGCAAACGGAACGGTGATCGTGAGCGGCCAGTCGTCGATGTCTGAAGGGCGCGAAAACCGCCGTTCGTTGTCGTATCGAAAGCGCCAGCTTCCGTTGAGGGAGGTCCAATCACGACGCCTCAACTGCGGCCGAGGGTAGGCAAATTCCACGCAGTGTCCTTGTTTGGCAACGACGGTAGGTGCCACGGATTCGGTTCAAACGGAGCTCCGTTCGCCGGGTTGACTGCATTGCTTTCGAACGGTGCGCATGTCGGGATGGTGCTGGTCCTGTGGCTCCAGAGAGCCGCACGCGCTGCAAAGTCAGGATACACCAGCACGAATTGGAAGTCGTCTGCCCGAGTGGGTGTTGTGGACTTAGCAGATCCGATGGACGCGTGGAGTGCCTATCGTACATCGCGACAGTGTGCCGGCCAACTGCGACGGAGGCCTCGTCCTCGACAGGAGCGCCCGATGGCCTGTCCCTGTGCCAGGCCCTTACCGATCAGTTCCAAAACGGCAGGTATTGCCGTGCAGCGAAGACATAGGGTTGACTGACCAATGTGTCCCCGCTTTGCGCCTTTGCCGCCGGTCATTGATTGGTTGGAGTATTTGGCTGGCACCAAAATTGCCGTTGGCATGTCCCGGATTGATGTATCGGCCGAAGACACGGCGCAAAAATCGCAGGAGCTGCAAATTGTTCAGGAACAACCCTGTGCGAGACAGAGAAGCGTTGTGCAGTGAGATCGCGGAGAAGATCGCCTTATTGCGGACATGGATCGCTGCCCTGGATGCGGGCGCCATGCGCTTGCGCGGAACCGACTGGTTTGCTTGGGCAACAGCGGGAGGATCGAGTGCCGTCTTGCTTGCTGCAGAAACAGGTATCGCTGAGATTTTGGTAACGCCTGAACATGCCTTCGTTTTGACGGATGCGATCGAAGCACAGCGGTTGCAAGACGAAGAGGTTGCGGGTGTGTATGAATGGAATGTCGTGCCCTGGGCCGATGTTGCGGCGCAAGATCGTTTCGCCCTGGAACTGGCCAGTGGCAGAACCGTTGTGAGCGATCGCCCGAATCCAAACGAACTGCTTTTGCCGAGGACGTTTGTTCAACAACGTTATGTGCTGACGTCAGGCGAGGTGAAACGCTATGCCGAAGTCGGCCGACTGGCAGCTGACGCAATGACGGAAGTCATGTCGTCTGCCCGAGCCACATGGACGGAATTCGATCTTGCTGGCGCCGGCGCGGAGGCATTGTGGTCCAGAGGGCTGCATCCAGCGCTCACACTTGCCAGCGGTGAAAGGAGGTTGCCGCTTTATCGGCATCCCACGCCGTCCAGGGAGGCGCTCGGCCGGCGTGCCATGCTTGTGTTTTGCGCTCGCGGTCACGGCCTGTACGCCAATCTCACGCGCTTTGTCGAATTTGGTTTGGATGAACGAGATGAGCGCAGACATGCGCTGCTTCACGCAGAGGCGGAAGGGCTCGACGCCTGTCGACCCGGCGCCCTGTTGAGTGATGTGTACAAGGCGTTGAAACAAGCCTATGAAAAGCTGGGGGAACCTGAGGCCATTCACCAGCACCATCAGGGAGGAATCACGGGCTATCTGGCTCGTGAAGTGGTAGCGACGCCCGCCACTGCCGTTCAACTCGAAAATGGCATGGCCTTCGCGTTCAATCCAAGTTTTTCCGGAATCAAAGTGGAAGACACCTTCGTTCTTGATGACAGCGGTTTGCGTTCTCTGACATCCGATCGGCGCTGGCCGACGGAGCTGGTCTCCGGAAGGGCACGTCCCCTTGCATGGCAAGCGTGAAGCGTGACGTCAGACTTCCGTTGTGTTTCGAGCCGGCGGTTCCCCACTCGTGCGCATAAAAGGTAAAAGGTCCAGGGCGCTTCGATACTTGGGTTGAAGCCGAGTGGCCACCTCCACCGGGAGCAAGGCTGCTGAACGCTTAAAACAGCCCATCTCCTGTCGCCTAGGGCCAAGGAGACAGCGGCTGCCCTTTGACCCAAAAAGCAAAAACCCCCACCGTTACCGGCGGGGGTTTTTTAATAATAGCCTGAC
>CBINPE010000145.1:0-12439 GCA_966252435.1 uncultured Burkholderiales bacterium
CTTCCACAGCAGCGCGTTCACCGTGGGCATCACGAAGAAGGGCGAGATCAGCAGCACGCGCACGAGGCCGCGGCCGGGGAACGGCGCGTTCACCAGCAGCGCGAGCAGGATGCCCAGCACCACCGTGATCGCGATCACCGAGCCGAGCAGCAACAGCGTGTTGAACACGGAGGGCCAGAAGTCGGGGTCGGTGACGAAGAAGTGGAAGTTCGCCACCCCGACGAAACTGCCGATCTCGTCGGGCCGCAACAGGTTGTAGCGGACCGAGGAGAAGTACAAGGTCATCACCAGCGGCACGATCATCCAGAGGAAGAGCGAGACCACCGCGGGGGCCAGCAGGATTCGGGGTAGAAATCGATTCATGTCGAGGGTGGGAACGAAGAAAAACCAGAACCGTCAACCACCCTCGGGCGGAAACGGGCGAGCGAAGGGTGCAGAAGGAACGATCAGGCTGAAAACAAGAATTGAAGGGAAAGAACGAAGGGAGGAAACCGGATTCAAAAGCGCTGTCGGCCATGCCCCGCGTGTCGAATTTCCCGTCCGGCCCGGCAGGCCGGCTTGGTCTTCTGCAGCCGGTCCTCGCGGGCCCGGCAGGAGATGGCCCCACAGGCCTGCGCTGCGTCAGCGAACGTGCCGACGCAGCCCAGGCCAGCCGGGGCGAGAGTTCGAACGAAAAGCAAAGACATCATGAAAGGGCTCCGAAGTGCTTGGCTTGACGGGTGGGGATCTCTGCCACAACGCAGGTCGAATGCAGTGAGCGAACGATAGACGTACGCTCTTGACCCGACAGATACCACCCACCCGAACTTGTGTACTTTTATGCGCCAAAGCCTGGGGATTTCCCTCGGACCACTCAGAAAGCGTAGTTAATCCGCACGCGCACGGCGTTCAGATCCGCTGCGGTATTGCTGCCGCTCCCACGGGAGGCCAGCAATGCGGTGGTCAGCGTGGCACCCTTGATGTCGAACAGGGGCATGGCGTAGGTGACGTAGCCGGTCGTGACCTTGTAGTCTTCCGCGGCACCCGGGTTGTCGTTGCGGGCGAAGATCAAGCCGCCGCCCAGGGCGCTGTCGCTGACCGTCAGGCCGGCGGTCTGGTGCTTGTTGCCGAAGGCGTCCTTGCCGGAGGCGAAGTTGGCGTTGAGCGCGAAGGCGCCGAAGTTGTACTTGCCCGTCAGGCCGACGCCGGTCTCACGGCTGGCATCGCCGTTGACCGGGCCCGCCACGTAGCGGATCACTTCGACACCGGCGCGCAGTTGCAGCGGACCGGTGGCATAGGTGATCACGGGCCGCAGGCCCTTGCTGGCGTCCGCGGCGCGGGTTTCCACCAGACCCACTTCGGCCGTCAGCTCAGGCGTCAGCTTGTAGTTGAACGCGCCGTGGAAGGGGCTGGTGCCATTGCTGACGGTGCCCGTGCGGCCACGCAGGGTGTTGGCCAGGTACACGCTGCCGCCGCCACCGGCGTGGTCCACCAGGGTGTCGCGACCGAGTGCGTAGAGTTCCGTGGCTTCGAAGCGGCCGAGCTTGAGGTCGGCGGTCTGCGAGCCCATCTGCACCCACATGTCATCGGTCGCGGTCGTGCCGTCCCGCTTCGCCAGGAAGCTGGCCTTGCCGGCGACGAAGTAGTTGGGGCTGACCTTGCCGATCGCATTGAGTTCGACACGGCCGCCTTGCGACACGCCGACGCCGTTGTTGGCCCAGGTATTGTCGAATTCGATGTTGGCGCTCAGGGTCTGCTCGGCGAAGGCGCTGCTGGAGAGGCCGGCGACGACGGCCAGGGCGGCCAGGGCGATGTGGTTCTTGGACATGTGGAAACTCCGTGAGAAAAATGGGGAGAAAAGAGCTGAGAAAAAACAGCGGTCGATCTAGTGAAAATTTGGAACGAAACAGATCTCGACGGATCGAGACGCAGGGGGCATGTGTGTCCGGTAGCCCGGCCTCCTTTCTTCTGGGCATGCAGGCAAAGGCCCTCCGCGGGTCCGACAAGCGGTCCCGAATCAAGGCGGAAGAAAGACTGCGATGCAGTACGGCGTCAGCCGGGGCGCGGAGGCACGCAGCACGGTCCGGCGCGTGCACGAGGCCCTGCGAAGCCCGCATGAGTGCGCGCGCAGGAAGTCATCGAGTGCTGCCACCGCGAGGCGGCGTCACTCCTGAAAGTCGTGCGCTGTGGGGTCATGAACGGGTCTCTCCGATACGGCTGGGATGTCTGCGGCCGAGGCCGCAGCGAGTGCCGGAAAGTTACCTGTGCCGGATGGCATCGCTCGGTATCCGCGATGTCAATCTCAGTACTCTGTTTCATCATCCGCTAGGGCTTTCCCGGGCGTGCGGCAACGCCCTCACGGCCCCGCCGTGACAATTCACCTTTTTGTTTTGCCTCTCAAGGAGAACAACGCCATGGCCCTGAACCACCCCCTCTTCCCCGCCGCCGCGCGGACCCCGCCCTCATCACCCTGGGACGTTCCTGTGTCGCGCCGACGCGTGCTGCAGGGCGCCGCCGCCCTCCCCCTCGGTACCCTGCTGCTGCCAGCGCAAGCGGCCTTGAGCGAAATCGACGCGGCGGCCGGCGTGCGCGCGGCACTGGAGCGGGGCGCGGCGGCGGCGGTGGCTTTGCTGGGCAAGACCGACGGCTTCCTGGGCAACCCCAAGGTGCGCATCCCCTTGCCGGGCGTGCTGGAAGACGCGGCCCAGTTGCTCAAGGCGACGGGTCAGAAAAAGCGCATCGACGAACTCGTGACCGCGATGAACCGCGCCGCCGAGGCGGCCGTGCCGCAAGCGCAGGCTCTGTTGGTCAGTGCCGTCAAGGGCATGAGCGTGGAAGACGCGGTGCAGGTGGTGCGTGGCGGCGACGACTCGGTCACGCGCTTCTTTGCGGACAAGACCCGCGCGCCGCTGACCGAGCAATTCCTGCCCATCGTCACGCGCCAGACTGAGAAGGTTTCACTGGCCGCGAAGTACAACGCCGTGGCCGGCAAGGCCGCGAGCCTGGGGCTTGTGAAGGCCGAGGACGCCAACCTGCAGCACTACGTCACAGGCAAGGCGCTCGATGGGCTGTACCTGATGATTGGCGAGGAGGAACGCAAGATCCGCCAGGACCCGGTCGGCACCGGCAGCGCGATCCTGCGGAAGGTGTTCGGCGGCTAAGGAGACGCTGAGCCGCCGTTTGAAGGAGGCCGGGAAGACGGGGGCCGATCAGCCCCCCACCCCCGCCGCATGCGCCTGCTCGTCGGCGTGGTAGCTCGAACGCACCATCGCCCCCACCGCCGCATGCGTGAACCCCATCTTGTAGGCCTCGGCCTCGAACATCTTGAAGGTGTCCGGGTGCACGTAGCGGCGCACGGGCAGGTGGTGCCCGCTGGGCGCCAGGTACTGGCCCAGCGTCAGCATGTCGATGTCGTGCTCGCGCATGTCGCGCATCACCTGCAGGATCTCCTCGTCGGTCTCGCCGAGGCCGACCATGATCCCGCTCTTGGTGGGCACCTCCGGCGCGAAGGCCTTGAAGCGCTTGAGCAGGTTCAGGCTGTAGGCGTAGTCGGAGCCCGGTCGCACCTCCTTGTACAGGCGCGGCACCGTCTCCAGGTTGTGGTTCATCACATCGGGCGGCACCGCCTTCAGGATGTCCAGGGCACGGTCCATGCGGCCCCGGAAGTCGGGCGTGAGGATCTCGATGCGCGTCTCGGGGCTCAGCGCGCGCACCTGCTGGATGCAGTCCTTGAAGTGCCCCGCCCCGCCGTCACGCAGGTCGTCGCGGTCCACGCTCGTGATCACCACGTACTTCAGCTTCAACGCGGCAATCGTCTTGGCCAGGTTGAACGGCTCGTCCGCGTCCAGCGGGTCGGGCCGGCCGTGACCGACGTCACAGAATGGGCAGCGGCGCGTGCACTTGTCGCCCATGATCATGAAGGTGGCCGTGCCCTTGCCGAAGCATTCGCCGATGTTGGGGCAGGAGGCTTCCTCGCACACCGTGTGCAGCTTGTGCTCGCGCAGGATCTGCTTGATCTCGTAGAAGCGCGTGCTGGGCGAGCCCGCCTTGACGCGGATCCAATCGGGTTTCTGCAGGGTTTCGGCCGGGATGATCTTGATCGGGATGCGTGCCGTCTTGGCTTGCGACTTCTGCTTCGCGCTGGCATCGTAGGACTCGGCGTCCTGCGCCTCGCGGATCACGTTGTGGGTGGCCATGGATGAAAAACCTTCTGTGGGCGGGCAAGCATGCGTGCGCGGCCGGATCGGCGGGCACGGCCTAGGGGCTCAGGTGCGAGGCCAGGGTGCTGGCCAGGCGTTGCGCCACCTCGGCGGGGTGAATCTGGACGCCCAGTGTAGCCAAGTCCACCGTCTGCAGCCCCGGGTAGCCGCAGGGGTTGATGCGCGAAAAAGGCACGAGATCCATCGCCACGTTGAGCGCCACGCCGTGGTAGGTGCAGTGACGGCTCACTTTGATGCCCAGCGCCGCGATCTTGCCCAGCCCCCGGAACGCCGCTGCGCCGTCCCCCGGTGCGTCTTCCGACTTCCCCACGCCCTGCCGCTCGCGCGGCGGCCGCGGGTCCAGGGGCGCGTGACCGAAAGGATCGTCCAGCCGCACATAGATGCCCGGGGCACCCGGCACGCGATGGCCCGTCACCCCGACGTACTCCAGCGTCTTGAGCACGCTGTGCTCGAGGCGGTAGACGTATTCCTTGACGAAGATGCCCAGCCGCTGCAAGTCGATCAGCGGGTAGGCCACCACCTGCCCCGGCCCGTGGTAGGTCACCTGGCCACCGCGGTTGGTGGCCACCACGGGAATGCCGCCCGCGTCCAGCACGTGGGAGGCCAGGCCGGCCACGCCCTGGGTGAACACCGGCGGGTGCTCGCACACCCAGAGCTCGTCGGGCGTGTCGGCGCCGCGCGCCTGGGTGAAGGCCTGCATGGCGGCCAGCGTCGGCTGGTACGCGACCTGGCCGAGGTGCTGGATCCGGATGCCTGCGGCCGCTTCCGGGGCCGCCGTTGCTTGTCGACTCACTTCATGCCACTCCATGCCGCGATGGCCCACCGACTGCCTGCTCACGCATTCAGAGCACCATCTTGACCAGGGGGTGCGTGCTCAGCGTGCGGTACAGCTCATCCAGCTGGTCGCGGCTGGTGGCGGTGATGGTGAGGGTGATGCTGAGGTACTTGTGCGCGGAGCTGGGCCGCGTCTCGACCGCCGTGTCCGGCAGGCCGGGGTCGAACTGCGTGGCGATGCTCACCACGGCCTCCCGGAAGCCGTCCACGTTCATCCCCATGACCTTGATGGGGAACTGGCAGGGATACTCGATCAGCGATTGTTCAGGTGGAATGTCTTGCATGAGAAACCCCGCGGTCAGGCCCGGATGGATGGCCCGACCTTACTCCTTTCCGTCACCTTCATCATTCATCCGGTCCGTCATTTGATCCACAGCCGCAGGGCGTCCCACATCCGGCCGAACCAGCTGGCCTGCTCCACCGGCTCCATCACCACCAACGGCACCTCGGCCAGCACCATCCCGCTGGGGTTGGTGACCTTGACCTTGCCGACCTGCTGGTCCTTGGCCAGGGGGGCGATCAGCGGATCGGTGCGTTCCAGCTGGGTCTGCAGCCGGGCACTGTCACCCTTGGGCACGCTCACGAACACCGAGTGCTGGGGACGCAGGTGCACCTCCTTGGTGGCCCCCTTCCAGACTTCGACCGTGGTGATCGGCTTGTCGGTCTCCAGCAGGCTGATGGCGTCGAAGGCCTGGAAGCCCCAGTTGAGCAGCTTCTGGCTCTCGGTCGCGCGCGCCTCCATCGACGCGGTGTTGAGCACCACGCTCAGCAGCCGGCGCTTGCCGTTGGGGAAGTCGCGCTGCGCGCTGGCGATGAGGCAATAGCCAGCCGCCTCGGTGTAGCCCGTCTTCATGCCGTCGACCGCCGGGTCGCGCCGCAGCAGCAGGTTGCGGTTGGGCTGAGAGATGTTGTTGTACTTGAACTCGCGCATCGAGTAGTACGGGTAGTACTCGGGAAAGTCGCGGATGATCCGCGTGGCGATGAAGGCCAGGTCGCGCGCCGTGCTGACGTGGCCGGGCTCGGTCAGGCCGGTCACGTTCTTGAAGGTGGTGTTCTTTAGGCCGAAGGCCTGCGCCTGCCGGTTCATCATGGCCACGAACTGGTCGAGCGTGCCCCCCACCGCCTCGGCCAGGGCCACCGAGGCGTCGTTGCCGCTCTGCACGATCACCCCCCGCAGCAGTTCCTCGACCTTCGGTGTCATGGTGGTGTCGATGAACATCAGCGAGCCGCCGCCCTTGCGCTCATCCCAGGCACGCTTGGACACGCTCACCGTCTGGTCCAGGGTGATCTTCTTGTCGCGCAGCGCGGTGAACACGACGTAGGCGGTCATCAGCTTGGTCAGCGACGCCGGGTCGGCCGGGGCGTCCGCATTGCGTTCGGCCAGCGTCTGGTTGCTGGTGAGATCCAGCAACAGGAAGCTGCGCGCAGCGATTTCAGGGGGTTGCGGGGCCTGGGCCTGCGCAGTGCCCGTCACAACCAGCAAACCCAGGAACAAAGCCAACACTCGTTTCATGACGCCAGTCTTTCTTCGTGATGATGGAAGGAAGGGTGAAGGGGAGGAAGAACAAAGCGGCGCAAGGAGAACAGCGACTCCCCCGCCGCGCAAGCGATGGAAGCGGTCAAGAGGCCTCGACGGGGCTCACCCGCAGCTGCTGCAGCAGCACGCTCTTGAGCAGGCCCAGCTGGCCGTGGAAGAAGTGGCCCACCCCGGGGAAGACGATCACCGGCAGATTCTGGGGCCGGGCCCAGTCCAGGGTGGCTGAGAGGGGGACCACGTCGTCGGCCTCGCCGTGGATGACCACGGTGTCGGCCGGCACCTCGGCCATGCGCTGGCGCTGTGTCGAGGGCCCCACCAGCACCAGGCGGGCCGGGCGATCGGCCGGTGCCAGCCGCGTGGTTGCCTCGGCGGCCACGTAGGCCCCGAAGGAGAACCCGGCCAGCATGAAAGGCAAGGCAGGGTCACGGTGCGCACGGATCACGGCCAGTGCGTCCTCGACCTCACCGCGGCCTTCGTCCCAGGCCCCCTCGGAAGCCCCGACCCCGCGGAAGTTGAAGCGCACACTGCGCCAGCCCAGCTGGACGAAGGCGCGGGCGATGGTCTGGACCACCTTGTTGTCCATGGTGCCGCCATGCTGCGGGTGGGGATGACAGATCACCACCACGCCCTGCGGCGTGGCGGAGGCCGGCGCATCGAGCGCGCATTCCAGCGCGCCGCCGGGGCCGGCCAGTGATTGGCGAACAGTGTTTGAATTCATCGGGGCGGGTTCCGGCTCAGCGGCCCACCTGGGGCGGCAGCAGCAGGCGCTCCACCACCTGGCCATTCTTGAGATGGGAATCCACGATCTCGTCGATGTCGGTCTCGTCCACGAAGGTGTACCAGGTGCCTTCGGGGTAGACCACCGCCACCGGCCCGCCGGCGCAGCGGTCCAGGCAGCCGGCCTTGTTCACGCGCACCCCACCGGGGCCATCGAGCCGCTCGCCCTTGATGCGGCTTTTGCAGTGGTCGAAACCGGCGCGCGCACCGTGCAATTCGCAGCAGTCTTCATTGTTCGGGCGCAGGTTCAGGCAGAAAAAAATGTGACGTTTGTAATAGCTCATGGCGAGATTCTAGGGCGGGTCTCCCCTGGGATCGTCTCCAATGTTCCGGGTTCCGGCGCGGGCGGCGCCGCAGAGGGCGGATGGGGATAGCGCCCTGCCACCATCCCCATCAGGTAGGCCATGGCCAGGTAGGGCCACAGCCAGCCCACCCACTGCGAAGCCCCATGGAAGCGAATGAAGCGGCCCTGCTCCCAGGCCTGCAGGTTGAGGGCGAAATAGGGATCTGCCGGCGCCTGCGTGACCAGCGCCACCAGCGCGGCCAGCGTCATCAGGCCCAGGGCGGCGGCGGCGCGGCGCGAGGTCCAGGACAGCAGCAGGCCCAGCCCGCAGGCACTGGCCACCGCCCACCAGGCCACGGACGTGCCCCAGACCCAGGCGTGGTCCGGGCCGAAACTGAGCGCAGTCGACAGGGTGGTGGCAAGCACGCCGACCACCCCGGTCAGCGCCAGCAGGACAAGGCGCCGCCAGCCACGGCGCGTCACCGTGAACACCAGGCAGCAGGGGGCCAGCAGGCCGAGCATGATCAGCACGAACTCGCCGGTCGGGGTGAGGGTCCGGTGCAGCGCGGGCGCCTGGAGCCAGGCGGTGGCCCACTCCGCCAGCCAGGTGTCGCTCAGCCATTCGAGCAGGCCGTCCCGGGCACGTTCGATGACCTGCCCTTCCGCGAAGGGATAGGACAGGGGAAAGAGCAGGCCCACCGGCCACAGCAAAAGCAGCGCGAGGCCGCCAGCGCTGGGTTGGACGAACCAGCGCTCCCGCACCGTCTGCCAGCGGGCCACGCCGCCGACCCAGTGCAGAAGGAAGCCTATCAGCGCGCCCAGCAGCGTGCCGGTCGCGTTGAGCAGCCAGTCCAGGTTGGAGGGCACCCGCTGGGGCAGGAAATTCTGCAGGAACTCCATGCCGAACGACAGCAGCGTGCCCAGCAGCACGGTCCCCAACAGCGACCAGCCCGCCCGCCCGGCGCGCCGGACCAGGGCGATGAACAGCAACAGCCCGAACGGCAGGTAGCCCAGCCAGTTGGACACCACGTCGAACACGGTCCAGTAGGCCGGCAGGGGCAGCGTCACGAAGTCCAGCAGGGGCACGCTGCCCACGCGCCAGCCCGTGAACGGGTAGAGGCTGGCGTAGACGATCAGCGCCGCATAGCTCAGCGCCAGCAGGGCAGCCGAACTGCGATGCCCCGCCGCAGGCGGGGCCTGGGAGCGGCGCAGTCCGAAAGCCATGCGTGCCTCAGAACGGCTTGACGATCACCAGCACCACGATGGCCGCGAAGATCACCACCGCCACCTCGTTGAACACCCGGAACCAACGCTCGCTGCGGTGGTTGGTGAACTGCTCGAAGCGGCGCAGCAGGGAGCGGCAGGCATGGTGGTACCCCAGGGCCAACACCACGAGCGCCAGCTTGGCGTGCAGCCAGCCGCTGCCAGGCCCCTTGCCCACGCCGTAATACAGCCAGAGCACCAGGCCGAGTGCCAGCGCGGGCACCATCAGCAGGCTGGCGAAGCGGTAGAGGCGGCGTGCCATGAGGAGCAGCCGTTCGCGCTCGGCATGCGACTCGGTGGGAACCGAGCACAAATTCACGAAAAGCCGCGGCAGGTAGAACAGCGCCGCGAACCAGCTCGCGACGAAGATGAGGTGCAGGGCCTTGACCCACAGGTAAAGACTGTTCATGGCGGCGATTATCGGCTGGCGGGCCGCGCGGCCAAAAAAAAGCCCTGGCCGATAGACCAGGGCGCAAAGCCTTCACGCTGTCATCACGGAAAGGCTCCTGCTCAGGGAGGAAAAGCAGGGGACAACAGCCTTGCGACTATCATCCGCCGGTGACTTTAACAGAAGCTTGGAAGTCCGCATTCTCCTGGGCTTAAAAGCAACTGTCCGACAGCGACTTTCCTGGCACTTCATGGCATCCAGCATCCCTTATCCCGCCCCCTTCCCCCACAGCCGGCCACGCCGCTTGCGCCGGCACGCGTTCTCCCGCGCCCTGGTGCAGGAACACCACCTGCGCCCCCAGGACCTGATCCTGCCGGTGTTCGTGCTCGAGGGCGAAGGCCAGGTCCAGCCGGTCGCCTCGATGCCCGGGGTGTCGCGCCTCAGCCTGGACCGGCTGCTCCCGGTGGCCGAGGCCTGCGTGCGGCAGGGCATCCCCGTGATGGCCCTGTTCCCGGTCATCGACGTGGCCCGCAAGTCCCCCGACGGGGCGGAGGCACTCAACCCGGAAGGCCTGGTGCCGCGGGTGGTGCAGGCCCTCAAGCAGCGCTTCCCCGAACTTGGGCTGATGACCGACGTCGCGCTCGATCCCTACACCAGCCACGGCCAGGACGGCCTGCTGGACGAGGACGGCCACGTGGTCAACGACGAGACGGTGGCCCAGCTGACGCGCCAGGCCCTGCTGCAGGCCCATTGCGGGGTCGACATCGTCGCGCCCAGCGACATGATGGACGGCCGCATCGGCGCGATCCGCCAGGCCCTGGAGGCGCAGGGCCTGATCCACACGCAGATCATGGCCTACAGCGCCAAGTACGCCAGTGCCTTCTACGGCCCGTTCCGCGACGCGGTGGGCTCTGCCGCGCAGCTGGGCAAGGGCAACAAGAAGACCTACCAGATGGACCCGGCCAACAGCGACGAGGCGCTGCGCGAGGTGGCGCTGGACTTGCAGGAAGGTGCCGACATGGTGATGGTCAAGCCCGGCATGCCTTACCTGGACATCGTGCGACGCGTGAAGGAGACCTTCGGCGTGCCCACCTTCGCCTACCAGGTGAGCGGTGAGTACGCCATGCTGAAGGCGGCCGCCGTCAACGGCTGGCTGGACTTCGACGCCGTCCTGCTCGAGAGCCTGTTGGCCTTCAAGCGCGCCGGCGCCGACGGCATCCTGAGCTACGCAGCACTGGACGCCGCGCGGCTGCTGGCCGGCTGACCCGGCCTCCAAACCCCACCGCGAACGAACAGGCCACCATGCGCATCTTCCACATCAAGGGTGACCAGTTCGCGGAACTGGACGCCCTGCCGACCACGCGCCTGGACAGCGGCTACCTGTGGATCGGCTGCGCGCGCCGCGAGTTCGAGCTCCAGGCCCCCACGCTGCAGGCCTTCCTGCAGCAGTGGACCGGCGGCCAGCTCGTCGACCTGCACATCTCCGACCTGCTGAACAACCAGCTGCCCTCGCATTTCGACTACACCTCCTGGTACGACGTGCTGGTGTTCCGTCGCCTGGCCGCCGGCAGCGGCACCGCGCCGCTGTTCCTGGACGACAGCAAGGGCACCGCCAGCTCGGCGCGCGAGGCGCTGCAGGCCATCGACACCAGCCCGGTGGGCTTCGCCCTGTTCGACGGCGTGCTGGTCACCGTGCACCCCACCGACTGCCTGGTGCGGGAGTTCTTCGCCACGCGGCTGCAGCAGCAGAGCCAGAGCCCCGAGACGCGCGGCGCGGGCCGCCTGCCGACCAGCCCGGCCGATCTGATGCTGCGCATGGTCAACCACATGGTCGACAGCTACCTCGAGCTGCGGCGCCTGCTGACGCGCCAGCTGAGCTACCTGCAGCAGCAGCTGCTCAACCCCAACAGCGGCTTCTCGCACTGGAACGTGCTGCTCGACTCGCGCAACGTGCTGCACCTGCTGGAAGACATCTGCGAGGACCAGCGCAGCGCCATCACGGAATGGATGGACGCGCTGGACGAATGGCCCGACACGCCCGACCCGGTCGTGCGCCGCGAGCGCGAGCTGCTGCGCGTGCGCTCGCGCGATGTGCTGGAGCACATCGAACGGGTGCTGGGCCACGTGCGGCGCCTGGAGTCGTCGGCCGAGTCGGCGGTGCAGATGCACTTCTCGCAGCAGAGCCACCGCACCAACAACATCATGCGCACCCTGACGGTGATCACCGCCATCTTCCTGCCGCTCAACCTGGTGACGGGGTTCTTCGGCATGAACTTCGAGGGCCTGCCGCTGATCCACAGCCTGCGCGGCTTCTGGATCATCGTCGGCATGATGCTGCTCATCGGCCTGGGGCTGAGCGTGTTCTTCTGGCGCAAGCGCTACCTGGGCTCGCGGTAGCGCTCACGGCTCAGCGCGTGCCGGCGTAGGGATCGGCGAAGCCCAGCTCCTGCATCAAGGCCGACTCCTGGGCCTCCATCACCTCGGCCTCGGCCTCGGTCTCATGGTCGAGGCCTTGCGCATGCAGGGCCCCGTGCACGATCAGGTGGGCGTAGTGCGCCTCCAGGGTGATGTTTTGCGCCCGGGCCTCGCGCTCCACCACCTCCGCGCACAGCACCAGGTCGGCCTGCACCACCGGGCTGCGCTCGTAGTCGAAGGTGAGCACGTTGGTCGCGTAGTCCTTGCCGCGGTAGTCGCGGTTCAGGACCTGCGCCTCGGCCTCGCCCACGATGCGCACCGTGATCTCCCCCGGCGTCCCGCGCAGCGCGGCGCGCAGCCAGCGCCGCACCTGCGCGCGCGGCAGGTGGTCGCGGTGCGCCCGCACCTCGGGCGTGCGCGCGAACTGCAGCGACATCTGCAGCAGCGGCGGACGCTGCGAAGGCACCGGCGGCAGGGGCGAGGCGGCGCCGCGGCTCATCGCGCCGGCCGCGTCGGGCGCGCGGCGTCATAGGCTTCGACGATGCGTGCCACCAGCGGGTGGCGCACCACGTCCGAGGCGTCGAAGCGGGTGGTGGCAATGCCCTTGACCCGCTTGAGCACCCGCTCCGCATCGACCAGCCCGCTCTGGGTGCCGTGCGGCAGGTCGATCTGGCTGACGTCGCCGGTCACCACGCACTTGCTGCCGAAGCCGATGCGGGTGAGGAACATCTTCATCTGCTCGG
>CBINPE010000146.1:0-12299 GCA_966252435.1 uncultured Burkholderiales bacterium
ACCTTCTTCAGGGCTGGCGCCAGCGACGGCGGATCGATCGGCGCCACAACAATCGCGCCCGTTTTATCGATCGCAATGTCGCCAAGCTGTTTGATCATCAGCTCAGCATCATTGTTGGCAAAGGCAACGCCATAACCGAGGCCCCGTGCCCGCGCCGCGGCTTCCAGCCCACGTCCCGCACCTTGCATGAACTCGCGCCTGTTGTCCTGCACGAATACCAGCTTCTTCTGCAAACCCGTTGGCGCTCTGCAGGAAGGCCGTGCCGCGTCAAACGCAGGCAATTTGACCCGCATGGTCATCCCCTCGCTGCCGGCGGCAAACGAGGCGGCGCCGAGAAACGCCAGTGAAGCAACCGCAACCAGTCGCAATTTCATCGCAGATCAGATCCCATTACACATTTGCCGTCGTCAGTACCAGCCGCGCCATCGTGCCTGGCGCGCGGTTGATGTATTCCACATGGGTCTGCAGCGCAGACGCCATCGTCTGGATGATCTTGCTGCCCAGTCCCGTGCCGGTGTGCGTGGCGCTCGGCGCAATCCCCACGCCGTCATCCTCGACTGTCAGTTCGGCTTTGCCGTCATCCAATCGCTTCAGCCGCACGCGCACCTCGCCGGGCTTGTCATCTGGATAGGCATATTTGAAGGCGTTGGTGACCAGTTCCTGCACGGCCACGCCCAAGCTGACGCTCGCGTCCGTGCGCAGCGAAATCGGCTCCAGGTAGCATTTGAGGATGGCGGTGTGGCCGTCCTTCTTCATCGCCGTTTCCAGGTTGCTCAACATGGTGCCCAGATAATCGTTCAGCGCCACGTTTGTCACATCGCCTGACGTGTACAGACTCTTATGGATCAGCGAGATTGCATTGATCCGCGATTGCGTTTCAAGCAAGGCATCCTTGGCCGCCGTGTCGGTGACGGAACGCATTTGCATCCGCACCAGCACCGCCACAAGCTGCAGACTGTTGGCCACGCGATGGTTGACCTCTGCCAGCAGGATTTCTGCGCGTTCGCGCGCCATGGCCAGATCGGCTGTGCGGGTCTTGACGCGTTCTTCCAGGGTCAGGTTGATCGCCCGCACTTCGTCGCGCGCCAGTTTCAAGTCCTGCCCGTTGCGGTAAACAGTAAAGGCCACCACCAAAACCACCAGGACGATGACCACCGCGGCACCTGCCGATACCCAGCGCAGCACCGATGCATTGCGTTGCTGTTCTGCGCTGTTGAGCGTGCCGCTCTCGTCGGCGGTCAATATCGCGCCGTAGAGAAAGACATTGATTTCATCCATCAGCGTCTTGCCGCGATTGCGCTGGAGCAATGCCATAGCGTCGGCGTCACGGCCGGCGCTCTTCAGCGCAATGCTGTCGTCCATCTCGGCGATTTTTTCGTCCACCGCTTCCGACAACCTCGGCAGCATGGCCCGGTTGGGGGCATCCGGCACAATCATCCGGTCCAGGTCGTCCAGCTCCTGCCGCGCCCGCGTCTTGGACGTGTCATAAGGAGCCAGATAGATCTCGTTGCCGGTCAGAAGAAATCCGCGCTGGCTCGACTCCGCGGTGCGCAGGTGATCACGCAGTTCCACCGCGGTGACGCGGATCGTGCGCTGCAACCTCGATTGCTCAAACAGGCTGTTGCCGCGTTCCACCAGCCAGATGGTGGTGCCAACGATCAAGATCAGCGCCAGAAAGCCGATCGTGAGGCCAGCGCCCACACCTATCGCCAATCGGCGTCGTCCGAACATCAATCAACTTTCAAAGGGATGGGTGCGCAAAAGATGAGCAAGCTACTTCGCTTTGCCAGGTGCTGCTTGGCAAGCAGCTCACTCATGATACCAACGTGTGCCAACCCTTCTGGGAGGCCCCCGCCTGAAGAAACTGAGCGAGGGAGGTTCCAAGCGTTCCATCCCGGCGAGGTCGGCCGTCATTCAGGCGTTGGCGGCTTGCCTTGGCTGCGTCAGATAGGTCACCAGCTCCTCAATGGTGAGGTCGGGCAGGCCCAGCCGTTCGGCATAGGCCAGCGCCTCGGGGCGACGCATCATCGAGCCATCGGCGTTCATCAGCTCGCAGAGCACGGAGGCCGGTTGCAGGCCCGCCATCCTGGCCAGATCGACCGAGCCCTCGGTGTGACCGCGCCGAGCCAGCACACCGCCGGCCCGTGCCCGCAACGGAAACACATGGCCTGGGCGCACCAGATCTTGCGGCTGTGCGGCCTCTCCGATGGCTGCCTGCACCGTGCGCAGACGGTCCGCGGCACTCACGCCGGTGCTCACGCCCTCGCGGGCCTCGATCGACACGGTGAAAGCCGTGCCGTACCGGCTGCCGTTATCGACGACCATGGGTGGCAGTTCCAACCTGTCCGCCATTTCTTCCGGCAGGCACAGGCAGACGATGCCGCTGCAGTCGCGTATCAGCTGGGCCATGGTGTCCACCGTCAGACACTGTGCGGCGACGATGAGGTCAGCTTCGTTCTCGCGGGCATCGTCGTCGAACAGCACGACGGGGCGACCCTCGCGCATGGCTTGCAACGCACGACAGACGCGTTGCTCCAGGGCCGTTCGATCCGGCAGGGTAGGGACCTCGTGGGATGAGGTGGAAGAAAACTCAAGACAAACAGACATGCAAACGCTCCTCGAAGGACAGTTGAGAAGACGTTTTCGGGGCGCACGACGACGACACCTGGCCGCGCTGCGCCAAGGCAACGCGGGTCAGGTGTTGATCGCACATCTTCTTTCATCCGGACTGTGACCGTCGGCCTTGGCTTTTCACCAAGTCTGCTGACCCCTTCCCGAAGGAAGGGCGCTCGCGGGCTCATCCCATGGCGAACAGGTGTTCATTGAGGGACATACCGCCGGTGGGGAATTTCGCCCCGCCCTGAAGACGTGTGCTGGCAGATGCCAGCGCCGGCAATATACCGCGGAGCACAGCGCACCCGTTCGAACGGCAAATGCGTTCAATACGACCGGTGGAATCAGCCCGCGCAGGTGGACGCCATGAAGGCGCTCGGTACAAGATGTACCCCCCTGTGAAGTGACGCGTGGCCATGGTGGCCATAGGTCCGAAGGGAACGGTTGTGAGCGAACCAGGACGTACAACCCATGATTGGAAAAGAGTATGAATGTGCCTGATCTCGTCAATGCACTGAGGGCGTTTCAACGTTTGGCCATGCAACGCACTTCCAAAGAGCTGTTCGACACGGCCATTCGGATTGCCATGGAAGACTTCGGGGCACATCGCGGCTGTCTGTTGCTTGAAAAAGGAAATACCCTTTGGATGGCCGCTGACGGAGAAATGGTGAACGAACAGGCCAGTACGCGTGTTCACGCTGAGAACACGCCCGTCCCTGCCGGTCTTCCCGCATCCATTTTTGAGCAGGTGAGATGCAGCCGCCGTGCGGTGCTGATGACCGATGCGAATCTGGATACTCATTTTTCAGCCAAGACGATGGATCGGCATGCCCACTCCGTTCTCTGTCTCCCCTTGGTGGACCAAACCGATGTGCTTGGCTTTCTTTATCTGGAGCGCAAGAAGGGCGCCAGTGTTTTCACGGCGGAAAGCATGGCCATGCTGAGCCAGCTCACCGATTGCATTGTCCATTTGTGGGCCCACACACGTCAGAATGAAATTCTGCAGCGGGAAGTCGAAAAGCTGAATTCGGTAGGAAAGGAACTGGCGTTTCAGCGATATTTGTTGAAGACCCTTGCCGAAGCCTTTCCCCATCGGATTTACGCGAAGGACGTGGAAACGCGCTTCATCTTCGGCAATCAGGCGGTGGCAGAAGGAATGGGTGTCAGCAGCCCCGATGAACTGCTCGGCAAGACGGACTTCGGGTTTTATCCCAAAGAAGATGCCATGCAGTATCGCGAAGAAGAGATGGCGATCATGCATTCCGGTCAGCCGATGATCAGTCGTGAGGAACTGGTCAACTACCTGCTCACGAATGACACGGCGTGGATGTTGACGACCAAGTTTCCACTGAAAGACGACGAGGGGAAGGTCATCGGCATTGTCGGCATCAACTACAACATCACAGAGCGGAAAAGGATGGAGTTGGAGCTGCTCGCGCGCAATGCGGAATTGTCGGAATTGAATGCCAAGCTTTCACGCGCCCAGACGCAACTCGAACAATCGGAGAAACTGGCATCCATCGGTCAGCTGGCCGCCGGTGTCGCGCATGAAATCAACAACCCGATCGGCTATGTTTTCTCCAATTTCGGCACGTTGGAAACTTACCTTGCCGATCTTTTCCAAATGCTTTCGGCGTATGAGCAGGCCGAGGGCCTGTACGCGGATCCAGACATAAGGGCCAAGCTGCTCGCACTCAAATCGTCGCTGGAGATTGATTTCCTGAAGGAGGACATTCCCACCCTGATCAGCGAGTCCAAAGAGGGCATTGGGCGGGTGCGCAACATCGTGCAGGACCTCAAGGACTTCTCGCACGTGGACGCGACCACGGACTGGCAGTTCTCCAATCTGAATCAGGGCATTGATTCCACGCTCAATGTGGTCAATAGCGAAATCAAATTCAAGGCCGATGTCGTGAAAGACTATGGTGAGTTGCCGCTGGTGCAATGCATGTCCTCACAAATCAACCAAGTGGTGATGAACCTGGTGATCAACGCGGCACACGCCATCGGCGCCGAGCGAGGGAAAATCACCATTCGAACCGGCGTCGAAGACGACAAGGTCTGGTTCTCGGTGACCGATACCGGCAGCGGAATACCCAAGGAAGTGTTGCCGCGCATCTTTGATCCGTTCTACACCACCAAGCCGGTGGGCAAGGGCACGGGCCTGGGCTTGTCACTCTCCTTTGGCATCGTCCAGAAGCACCATGGCTCGATCGAGGTGCAGACCGAAGTCGGCAAGGGCACCACCTTCCGAGTCACCATCCCGGTGAGCCAGCCAGTCAGCACGACAGACGCACCAGAGCATGCCTAGCATTCGCTCAGATCACGCCTGGAACACGTCGATCCGGGAGGTCTCGAGCAGTACCACCTTGGCGTATCAATCGATTCGCAGCCTGCAACCAGTGCGCACATGCTCGAAAAGCACCGCGATGTCCGCATTGCGCATGCGCACGCATCCATAGGAGACCGGCTGCCCGATCAGGTCTTCTTCGTGCGTTCCATGGATGTAGATGAACCGGCGCAGCGTATCGACACCATCGCCTCGGTTGATCCCATGCTCCAGTCCCTGAAGCCACAGAACGCGGGTGAGCACCCAGTCCGTGTCGGGGAAGCGTTGACGCAGCGCTTCATCGAGGACTTCGCCCGTCCAGCGGCGACCACGAAAAACCGCCCCTGGCGGGCAGCCCGCGCCGATCTTCAGGCGGATGCGGTGCGCGCCGTGCGGGGTTTGGAACGATCCTGCTCCGCACCCGAGTCCCCGTGCGGCCGTCGACACTGGAAATCGAAGGATCTCCCTGGATCTCTCGAAACCGGTCAGTTCCTGGCGCGCGACATCCAGATGCAGGTGCTCGATTTCGGACATAGGGAGGGGCACTTTCCGCTGACGTGAGGGATACGTGCGGAATCTACCCCACCGTGCGAGCGGACCGAATCACCCCAGTCAACAGCCAGTCGCCCGCCGCAGTGCGCCCATCACGGCGCAGCCAGCCAAGCCACTGGCGCTGCATACGGCAAGCGGGGTCATCTTTCTTCATGGGCGGCAGTCGAAAGTCGGGGGTGAAGGGCGCAGGGCTAGCAGCCGCCGGCGTGGCCGGGAAGTGCCAGTCGTCATGGTTCGCGCACATGCCAACTGGCACATGCGTCTCGGCATGACGTTGTGAAGAATGCGCCGCGCTACCTCGTTCGGGGGCGCATCAACACAAGGAAAGAGAATCATGCTTCGAACCATCCACCTCCGGGCCACGTTGCTGGCGCTGCTGGCCGCTCCCGCGGCCGTTCTTGCCGCCGACTGGACAGCCTATGCGGGCGTCGGCAGGGGCGGCAGCACCGAACTCGGCCTTGCGCATGCCATCGGCGAGGGTCTGGCCGTGCGTGCGCTGATCGGCCGCGAACACCCTGGCGAGATGCATCGCGGCATCGACGGGGTCGACTACACCCTGCGTCCAGGGTCCACGAACTCGTTGGGGGTGCTGCTGGACTGGTACCCGATGCGCGACAGCGGCTTTCGCGCGACCGCGGGAATGCGCTACCTGAGCCACTCCACCGAGACCCTCCATGCCGCCAGCAGCCCCGATGGCCCTTTGAGCGGCCGCATCAATTTTTCGCACACCCAGCCCTACCTCGGCATCGGCTGGGAATCGGCGGCTTTGGGCCAGGCTGGCTGGCGCTTCGTCACCGACGTGGGGCTCGACTTCCAGCACGGCGGCCGCGCAGCGCTGAGCACCACCAGCGGCCAGGATGCGGTGGCCGAGTGCCGCCGCGTCGACAGCGAACTCGGCGGCAAGCGCTTCCGCATGGGCGCCTCCATCGGCGTTGGCTACGCCTTCTGAGGGGCCCGGTTCGGCCACTCGGCGGTGGTGGCTCATCACCTGAGAGACGCCACCGTCGACCTGTTGCGAGGAACGTTGCGTCTTTCTGCGCATCACAAGCCTTTGGGCGGCGGGAGGCCGTTGGGCCGGACGTGCCAAGATAAGCGATCCGCAGGAGCGGAGCTTTGCACTGAGCCCATGGAACCCAATCCCTATCACCCGCCTGCCTCGGCGCTGAAACATCACAGAAGGACAAGGTATGGATTTATCGCGCGAGCGATGGGACAACGCCACGCTGGCTGAACGCCAGGCGATGGCTGCGCAGTTGGCCAGGCAGTTGCCGGAGGGTTTTGAGTTGCATTCACTGCGCATGCATTCGCTTGGCGGACAGGCTCGCTGCGTCGCCCTCTACCAGCAGGGCAGGTCCAACCTCTTCGCGTTGATTCCCGGCGGGCAGGTCACGCTGGGATATGACGGTCAGCGGCCTTGGCAACCCAATGCCGACGAAGCGGAAAGTTGGCGGGGCACTGCGGAAGAGTACGGCTTCGAGCAGGGGCTTGAGGAGCACCTGGCCCGCGTGCTGGCCCCCTCCCGGCAGGTGAACCTGGCACCGATGCTGATGGAGGTCCGGGCGCTCGACCCCAGGTGGGCCCCACTGTGTGAAGACCACCCTGAAGCCCTGGCCCTCTTGCGCAAGCAGGACGGTCCCGTGCAGATCGACGCGGATGGCCGCAGCATGCGGGTCCGTGTTGATAGCGACGGGTCGCGCATCGTCGAGCAATGCGTGCACTCGACCCACGCCCAGCTGACCGCAGCACTCCAGGCGGACGGCTTTCAGCTGCCAACAGCGGATGAATGGGAGCATGCCTGCGGCGCTGGTGCGCCGACCTTGTTTCGCTGGGGCGACCATGTGCCGTGCGATCGTTACCCGGTCGATCTTGGCCCGGCGGAGACCGCATGGCAAAAGGACTGGAAGCGCTCGGCTGGCCTGTTGGGCTATCCCCCGGAAGGCTTCGACGGGGTCTGGGACCTGCATCTGCGTCCGAATGCTTTCGGCCTGTTCATCGCCTTCGATCCCTACCAGCAGGAACTGCTCGCAGAGCCCGGGCGGTTGCGGGGGGGCGATGGTGGCAGCATGGTCTGCGGTGGCGCAGGATTTTTTGCCGGCTGGCTGCCATTGGCCACCGCATATGCCGAGGCGGACTTCTGTACTTACCCCGTCGCGGAGCCCATTGGGGCGGATCAAGCCTTGGTGCGCCGCGTGCTGGCGTTGCGGTAGGCCAGGGTGGACGGCCGGGGGCAGGGCGTACATGGCCCGCGCTGGCCGCTCACCTTCAACGTGGGGCTTCAACCCATGCACATCAACTTCAATGCACCCATCGTTGCCGGACGGTCGGCGGCTGGTTTCCAGATTGGCCGCCGCTTCAAGGACTATGAGGCCGACTTTGCTGGAGCGCGGGTGGTCCCGTACTACAAAGGATTCAATCTTGTTCAAGAGATAAACCGGAACAGCGGAATTCTTCGCATAGATGGCTTCATGGACAGCGAGGGCCCACACATCTACTTCGGGCCTGACACGGTCCGCCTGATTTTCACGAACAGCGGTGTTCTGGGCTGCATCTATGTTTGGAACGGATACATCGGTGCCTACGGGCGAGCAAAAATCGGCTCTCCGCTAGCGGTCGTGTCCCAACTCGAACCCCTTGAATACGATGACGGCGATGAGATGTACTACCGAGTTGATGCGAACGGCGATTACTTGGCAGGCTTGTCAATCGCAGCAGCGGACGTTGGGCCATCAGCCCATGCGAGCACGTCCATAGACGGCTTCTGTGTGCATGATTGGTCGTTGTTCTCTCCGGAAGGAAGCTCTGCGAAATGAAATCTCCCAGGGCGAGGCACTGGAGGAGCCTTCGAAAGTGGAGGTGGGCCCCAGGACCTTCACCCTGTTGCACCGCGGCAACTGGTCATGAAGCCCGCGCTTAAGGCACCGGATGCCCGTCAAGCCGCATCTGGTAGAGGAAGTAGGTGGGTGTGCAGAACCCGACCTGCTCCTCTTCCATGCGCCGGGCGATCGCCGGCGTTGTTGGCGTCAACCGCATGTCCAGCTTCTGGCACATGTAGTCCTCGCGGCAGAAGCGCCCGCGGTGGCAGGCGTCCAGGACCCCGCGCACCACGATCTGACTCAGGCATTCATGAAAATCGCCCGTCGCGCAGCGGTCGAAAGCGGTACCGAGGGCGCCTGCTCCAGCCGCTCGAGCAGGCGCGGGTCGCGCACGTCGAGCACCATCTCGCCCGTGGCAGCCACCCCGCCGCCTGACGCCCGCAGGTCCGGCCCCGCCGCGGCCTCGACACCCTGGGCAAGAAGCGGGCAGGCCGCCAGCGCCAGCAGGCCGAGCAGGCGTTTCCTCGTCATCCTCGCGGCCAAGCTCAAGCGGACCCGTCGCGGTGGCTCAGGTGCCGCTGCCCTCGTCATTGACGCGCAGCCAGGTGGTCTTGAGGTCGACATACTTGTCCAGCGCGTGCAGCGACTTGTCGCGCCCGTTGCCGCTTTGCTTGGTGCCGCCGAAGGGCACGGTGATGTCGTCCTCGTCGTACTGGTTGACGTGCACCGTGCCCACGCGCAGGGCGCGCGCCACGCGGTGGGCCCGGTGGATGTCGTTGCTCCACACGCTGGCCTGCAGGCCGTAGGGGCTGTCGTTGGCCAGCTGGATCGCCTCGGCCTCGCTCGAGAAACGCAGGATCGACAGCACCGGCCCGAAGATCTCCTCGCGCGCCACGCGCATCGAGGGTGTCACGCCGTCCAGCACCGTGGGCTGGACATAGTGGCCGCCGGTCTGCGCCAGCGCCTGCTGCCCGCCGTGCAGGCAGCGCGCACCCTCCTGGCGGCCGCTGTCGATGTAGCCCAGCACGGTCTTGAGCTGGGCCTCGTCGACCAGCGCGCCCATCACCGTGTCCTCCCGCAGCGGGTCGGCCGGGTGGTAGCGGGCGGCTTCCTCGCTGATGCGCTGCGCCAGCTCGTCGGCCACGCGCTCGTGCGCCAGCAGCCGCGATGGCGCGTTGCAGCTCTCGCCCTGGTTGTAGAACAGGCTGCCCGCCACGGTGCGGGCGGCGCGGGCCAGGTCGTCCGTCTCGGGAAAAACGATGAAGGCCGACTTGCCGCCCAGCTCGTTGTAGACCCGCTTGAGGTTGCTCTGGCCTGCGTAGACGAGCATCTGGCGGCCTACCCGGGTGCTGCCGGTGAAGGCCAGCACGTCGACGTCGGGGTGCAGGGCCAGCGCCTCGCCGGCTTCGCCGCCGTAGCCCGGCACCACGTTCAGCACGCCTTCGGGGACGCCCGCCTGCAGCGCCAGCTCGGCCAGGCGCAGGGCGCTCAAGGGGGACTTCTCGCTCGGCTTGAGCACCGCACTGTTGCCCACGGCCAGGGCGGGCCCCAGCTTCCAGGCGGTGATGATGAGCGGGTAGTTCCAGGGCACGATGGCGCCGACCACGCCCACCGGCTCCGGCGTGATCAGCGCCAGCGCCTGTGGGCCGGTGGGCGCGATCTCGCCGTAGTGCTTGTCGGCGGCCTCGGCGAACCACTGGATGCAGCGCGCCGCCGAGGGCACGTCCACGTTCAGGCTGTCGCGGATGGGCTTGCCCATGTCCAGCGTCTCCAGCAGCGCCAGCTCCTCCTTGTGCGCCAGCACCAGCTCGGCCCAGCGCAGCATGATCTTCTTGCGCACGCCCGGCGGCAGGCGCGACCAGCTGCCGCGCTCGAAGGACTGCCGCGCCGCGGCCACCGCCCGGTCCACGTCCGCCTGGCGCCCGCGCGCGACCGGGCCCAGGCTGCGGTTGTCCAGCGGCGAACGGCAGTCGAAGGTGTCGCCGTCGCAGGCCGGCATCCGTTGGCCGCCGATCAGCAGGCGGCCGTCGATGGACAGCGCGGCGGCACGGGCGTGCCAGTCGATCGGGGCGGTTGCGGCAGGGGTGGGGGACATCGACATCGGGGATCCTCGAGGCGGTTTCAGGAAGGCGGAAGGTGGGAAGGCGGTCTCAGAAGAAGACCACCACGCTCGTGCCCAGCAGCTGGTTGGACTTGCGGTAGCTGCCGTCGCGTGCCAGCCAGAAGACCGGCTGGCGCGCCAGGTCGAGGCGGTACTCGGCCTTGAAGGTGGCGTTGGCGTTGAAAGCGTAGTTGAAGCCGAACGACAGGGCGGCGCGGCGGCCACCGTCGTCGCAGCGGGGGTCCAGGGTGAAGTTGGCGGGGCAGTCGAGTGTGGCGTCGGGTCCGAAGCCGTTGCGGCTGTCGGCGGCGCCGATGCCCGGCAGGCCCCCGCCGTGCGGGGCGTTGTCCAGCAGGTCGGCGCGGACCACGCCTTCCAGCCGCGGGGTGAACTTGTAGGCGGCCAGGCCCGACAGGCCCCACCAGCGCGCGTCGCGCAAGGCGCCGGTCAGCGGATCGGGCGTGATCGCTGCCGCTGCCTGCCGGCCCAGGCTGAACTGGGCCTGCAGGGTCCAGTCGCCGCGGATGAAGTAGCCATCGACCTCGAACAGGTGCAGCGTGGTGTCCCCGCCCCGATAGGCCTCGAGCGTCAGGGGGTTGCTGGCACCCGCGGCCCGGGCGTTGGCGGCCTTGCCGTGCACGCCGGCGAAGCCCATGCCTTGGTACTCGCCGCGCGCGTAGTCCACCCGGTAGGCCCACACGGGTGTGCGCTCGCCGCTGCGCCGGCGCGAGGCGTTCATGTTCGCCAGCATGCTCTTGACGTTCCACTTGCCGCGCGTCACGTCCAGGCCGGCCCCGGTGTAGGCGAAGGGCAGGGTGAAGTCGAACAGCAGGTTGTGGGTGATGAGCTTGTTCTGCGTCGAGGGCAGCAGCTCGTAGCCCGACCAGTCCGGCATCTGCCCGGCGATGAAGCGCGTCTGCAGGTCGCTCAGGGGGATCGAGCCGGTGGCCTGGTGCACGATCGACGGACTGTCCAGCCCGGCTCCCGCGCCGCGGTTGGGGCTCAGGGTCAGCCGCCACTGGGTGCCGGCCTGGGTCTCCTTCTGCAGGTCGAGCATGGCGCCGCCGAAGAAGGAGTTGTCGTAGCTGAACCCGCCGTCGGGGATGCCGTTCAGGAACTGGAAGCCGGTGCTGCGCTGGTCCCGGTTGGCGATGAACACGGGGTCGATGTAGCCGTTGATCTTCAGGCCCTGCAGGCCGGAGGCCTCAAGGTTGTCTTCCAGGGCCTCGGTCTTGAGGTTGAGCCGGCCCAGGGTGCGGGCCTGCTCGGGGGTCATGCCCCATTGCGGCGTAGAAGGGGCGGCAGGGGCGGGGATGGGAGCCGGTGGCGGCGCGGTGGCTTGCGCGGAGGGGGAAGGTTGCGGGGGCGGCGACTTCTGACGCTGCAGCTCGGACTCGAGCTGCTGGACCCGGGCCTTGAGGTCGCGCAGTTCCTTGAGCAGCGCGGCATTGGACTGTGCGTGGGCGTCCAGCATGCCCATGCCGGTGAACAGGCCGGCCAGGGCGGGGGCACAGGGCCACAGTTTCATCAAGGCTTCCTTCCTCGTGGACGGATCGATCACCCAAATGGACAGGGACAGCAGCGTACGGGCGATGTTACAGCGTTGTTTCAAATCGCTGTCTTCATTCGGGCAGGATGGGGCGTTGCATGGGCCGGGGTGTCGCGCCGGAAATGAAAGGTCGGGGAATGAGGGTGATGAAGCGGATGCCGTGGCTCCTGGGACTGCCGGCCGTGCTGGCGGGCTGCGCTACCTTGTCCGACGAGGAATGCCGCCAGGCCGCCGCGTCGCCGCAAGGCTGGACGGCGGTGGGAGAGCGGGACGGCGCGCGCGGGCGCACGCCCGACGATCGCCTGGCCCGGCACCGCAAGGCCTGCGAGAGCACCCACGTCG
>CBINPE010000147.1:0-12241 GCA_966252435.1 uncultured Burkholderiales bacterium
GCGTCACGCTGGTGCCCACCCACAGCCTCGAGCTGGTCGAGGCCGCGGCCGCGCGCGCCGCGGTGCAGGCGGGACAGATCGAGGCACGGCACTCGCCCACGGAGCCGCTGGACGTGCTGGTGCAGCACCTGGTCACGGTGGCGCTGGGCGGCGGTTTCGAGCCCGCGCTGATGCTGCGCGAGGTGCGCAGCACGTCCGCCTACCGCGGGCTGTCCGAGGAACACTGGCAGTGGTGCCTCGAGTTCGTGCGCCAGGGCGGGCCTTCGCTGGCGGCCTACCCCGACTACCGCCGCGCCGTGCCTGACGAGGCCGGTGTGTGGCGGGTGCCGGACGCGCGGCTGGCGCGGCGCCACCGGCTCAACATCGGGACCATCGTCAGCGACGCCAGCATCACCGTGCAGTACGCGCACCGCGGCGGCGCGCGGCTCGGCGCCGTGGAAGAGAGCTTCATCGCCCGGCTCAAGCCCGGCGAGTGCTTCCTGTTCAGCGGCCGGCTGCTTGAACTCGTGCGCGTGCACCAGATGACGGCCTACGTGAAGAACGCTCCCGCCGGCCGGGCCGCCCTGCCGCGCTGGAATGGTGGGCGCATGCCGCTGTCGAGCACCCTGGCCGACGCGGTGCTGCGCGAGTTCGAAGCCGCCGTCGAGGGCCGCTTCGACAGCCCCGAGATGCGTTGCGTGCAGCCGCTGGTGGCGATCCAGCAGGCCTGGTCCGCCCTGCCCACGCCGCAGATGCTGCTGGCCGAGACGCTGCACAGCCGCGAGGGCTGGCACCTGTTCCTGTACCCGTTCGCGGGGCGCCAGGTGCACCTGGGGCTGGCGGGGCTGCTGGCCTGGCGCGCGGCGCAGCCCGAGAGCGGCACCTTCTCGCTGGCCTTCAACGACTATGGCCTGGAGCTGCTGAGCGCCAAGCCGATCGACTGGGCCGCCCGTTTGCCGGCGCTGCTGCGGGTGCCCCCCGAGACCTCGGCCGACGGCCCGCCCGCCGCGCTGCTGTCCGAGGTGCTGGCCAGCCTGAATGCCACCGAGCTGGCGCGCCGGCGCTTCCGCGAGATCGCGCGCGTGGCCGGCCTGGTCTTCCAGGGCCATCCGCAGGAGCGCAAGAGCCAGCGCCAGCTGCAGGCCTCGGCCTCGTTGTTCTTCGAGGTGTTCCAGAAGTACGACCCGGACAACCGGCTGCTGGCCCAGGCCGAGCAGGAGCTGCTCAGCCAGGAGCTGGACGTGCGCCGGCTCGCCGGGCTGCTGGCCCGCATGCAGGCGCAGACCCTGTCGCTGCAGACGCTGGCACGCCCCAGCCCGCTGGCTTTTCCGCTGATGGTGGAGCGCTTCCGCGAAAAGCTCAGCAACGAGTCGCTGAGCGAACGCATCGCCCGCATGGTGGCCGAGCTGGAGGACACGGCCGGCGGCGAGGCGGTGGGCACGGCGCACGCCGCCGCCCAGGCGGTGTTCGGCCGGCAGGCTGCGCCGCAGGACGGCAGCGAGGCCGTGCGCTCGGCGCTGACGCTGGACACCCTGCCGGCCACCGGGCGGCGCGCGCCGCCGCGGCGTGGCGCGCGGGCGAGGCGACAGGCATGAGGACGGACGGGCTGGCGGCTGCAGGCAGCCGCAGGGTGGCGCAGATCGTCACGCTGGCGGGCGAGACCGTGTGGCTGCTGCCCGAGCACGCGCTGTGGTGGCCCGCAGCGCAGACCCTGTTCGTCGCCGACCTGCACCTGGGCAAGGCGGCCACGTTCCGCGCCCTGGGCCAGCCGGTGCCCTCGGGCACCACGCGGGACAACCTCGAGCGTCTCACGCAGCTGGTGCAGCGGCATGCGGCCCGGCAGATCGTGTTCCTGGGCGACTTCCTGCATGCCGCCGCCGCACAGCAGGCGCATGTGCTGGCGCCGGTGCAGCACTGGCGCGAGGCCCACGCCTCGCTCGCCTGCACCCTGGTGCGCGGCAACCACGACAGCCATGCGGGCGATCCGCCCGAGGCGCTGCGGATCACCACTGTCGACGAGCCCTGGCGGCTCGGCCCCTTCGCCGCCTGCCACCACCCGCAGACGGTGCCCGGCGCCTGCGCGCTGGCGGGCCACTGGCACCCGGCCGTCGTACTGCGCGGCCCGGCGCGCGATCACGCGCGCCTGCCCTGCTTCTGCCTGCAGGACGGCCTGCTCGTGCTGCCGGCCTTCGGCGCCTTCACGGGCGCCAGCACCCAGGCGGTGCCGCGGGGGTCGATGTGCTACGCCGTGGGCGGCGGGCGGGTCTGGCCCGGCCTCGCGAACTTCTAGGTCAGGGCCCCGCTCAGCTGTGGATGTAGTTCTGCAGCTGCTCGATCGTCATCTCGTGGTCGGCGATGATGTCGTCCATCAGGTCGAGGATGGAGATCATGCCGACGACCGTGTTGTCGTCGAGCACGGGAAGGTGGCGGATCTTCTTCTGGCTCATGAGGCTCATGCACTCGCGCGTGTGGGTGCTGGGGCGCACCACCAGGACGTTGCGCGTCATGATCTCCTCGACCTTCACTTCACGGGATGAGCGCCCCTGCAGCGCCACCTTGCGGGTGTAGTCCCGCTCGGAGAACACGCCGACCAGCTTGGGGCCGTCCATCACCAGCAGGGCCCCCACGTCGTACTGGGCCAGCAGGCGCAGCGCATCGAACACGCTGTCGGTCGGCTTCACCCGCCAGAGGCCGGAATCGCGCTTCTTGATGATTTCGAGGATGGGTTTCATGACAGGTCTCCGGACGGGTACGGGGGAAGAAGAGCAAGCGTGCGGCACCAACCAGGCCGATCCCGCTGTGTATCACACATCGCGCGCGGTGCCACCTTGCAGCGCAGCATTCATGCGGGTTGGCGGGTGGTGACCCGGTGGGCAAGCCCATTCTGATTCGTCCGGGGCGCGGGCCCCATCCCCAACTTCCCCAGTGCCACCGCCGCGCCCGCATCCCAATCCTCCCGGCGCCAACCCTTCAAATTCCCTCAGACGAGGTCCTAGCCGCCCAGGGCCAGGGCACTGGCGTGGTGCCTGCCCTGGGCATCCACCAGCAGGTAGCCCACGCCCTGCGCGGCCAGAAAGGCCGGCGCGGCCTCGCCCATCAGCATGGCCACGGTGCTGATGGCGCCCGCCGCCAGGCAGGCTGGCGCGACCACGCTGACCGACTGCCAGCACCGCACGGGCCAGCCGGTGCGCGGGTCGAGGATGTGGCAGTAGCGCACGCCGTCGTGCTCGAAGTAGCGCTCGTAGTCGCCGCTGGTGGCCAGTGCACCTTCAGCCAGCGGCACGCTGGCCACGGTCCGCCCGGCCTCCCGCGGATGCTGGACGCCAAGCCGCCACGGCGAGCCGTCGGGGCGCGGCCCCACCAGGCGGATGTCACCGCCCAGGTTGACCAGACCATGGCGCACGCCCGCCTGCTGCAGCAGGGTGGCGGCGCGGTCGGCGGCGTATTCCTTGCCGAAGCCGCCGAAGTCCAGCTCCATCCCGGCCAGGGGCAATTCGAGCTGCGCACCGGACCAGTGCAGCTTCGGCCAGCCCACGCAGGGCAGCAGCGCCGCCAGGTCCCCGGGTGAAGGCAGCCGGGCGGCCTTGAAGTCCCAGGCCCGCCGCAGCACGCCCGAGGTGACGTCGAACAGACCGCCGCTGAGCTGGAACAGCTGCGCGGCGAAGTCCAGCAGGTGCGCGGTCTCCTCGTCGACCGGCTGGGCCCGGCCGCTGCCCGCGGCCGCGTTCAGGCACGACAGGACGCTGTCCGGCCGGTAGCGCGAGTACTTGGCCTCGATGCGCCGCACCTCGGCCATCGCCTGCTCGGCCAGTGCGCGCGCCTGCGGCTCGGGCAAGCCGGCGATGCGGACCTCGCAGGTCGAGGCCATGGCCTGGAAGCGGAACCCCAGGTCAGGCGGCGTGGACATGGCGACCCGCCGATCGCGCTCAGAAGCGCCGGCTCACGCCCACCTGCAGCTGGGTCGCACTGAAGGCGGCGATGCCCGGCGAACCGGAGCCCCCCAGGCGCCAGTTGCTGCGCTGCTCGTACTGCTCCACCTTGGCGTCGAGCTTCCAGTCCGGGTTGACCTTGTACTCGGCCTTCAAGCCGTAGGTGACGGCCCCGAAAGCGGACAGGCGCTGGTCGGCGCTGTACAGCGGGGGGCTGGCGGGGTTGTAGTTCGCCGGCACCGGCAGGGTGGCGGGATTGGCCAGCGCATCGCCGTAGAAGTAGGCCGCGCTCTGGCTGTAGTAGCGCAGCAGCGGCGTCACGGCCAGGCTTTCCGAGAGCGGCTTGACCCACTCCAGGCCCAGCGTGTGGGCGTTGATCTTGAAGCTGTCGTGGTAGAAGCGGTAGCTCGCGCGCAGCGTCGAGCCGTCGCCCGCCAGGTGGTGGTTCCAGCGGCCCAGCAGGGCCAGCTGTTCGCGCCGGCCGGGGCGCTCGTCGAAGGCCTTGTAGGGGTCGTTGAAGAAGCCCTTGCCGTTGCTGTAGGTGACGTTGAACTGCGCCAGGTCGACCCGCGACAGGGCCTGGGTGATGCCGAGCATCAGCTCGTGGGTGTTTTTCTTCTTGTCCAGCGCGTTGTTGAGGAAACCGCCGTTGACCGCGTCGATGCGATCGCGCGCCACGCCCAGGCCGACGTGGTAGGTGGTGTTCTTGTCGGCGCTGAAGAAGTTGGCGTTGCCGGAGAGCGCGTTCGAGCGGTAGTCGTGCTCGTCGGAGGCGCTGAGGCCGAGCGAGTAGCTGGCGCGGTCCATGTAGCGCGTGACCTTGATGTCGCCGGCCTTGCGGTCGTCGTCCATGCGCGAGGCGCTGGAGACCGAGGAGTGCCAGCGCGGCGAGGCGCCGGAGACATCGTCCGACACGGCCGAGGCCTCGATCGACCACTGCGGCCCCAGCGGCGCCAGGACATAGAGCGAGGGCGAATCGACCTTGACGCGCTTGAGGCCCGGCTGTTCGTCCTGGTAGTGCATGTAGCGGAAGCTGACGACGCCGTTCTCGGGCGCGCCCTGGGCCTGGGCCGGCGTGGCCGCGGTCGTCATCAGCACGCCCGGCAGTGCCAGGGCGGCGAGCACCATGGCGCCGGCCTGACGGGCGGGCGCCGTCTCGGGCGGGATCGCGGGGGCGGAAACGTCGGTGTGGGAAGTCATGGCGTGCGGCATCGTGTCAGGTCGGGAGCGAGGCAAGGCTCGGGCGAAGGAGAGGCGCGGGATCGACGCGGCGTTCAGTTGCAGCCGCAGCCGCCACCGCCCACGCCATAGCCGCCCGAGGCGTTTTCCTTGCTGGTGTAGACGTGCTGCTCGAAGCGCTCCTCGAGCGGATCGCTGTTCATGGTCATCTCGGGCTTGGCCAGGATGCCCTTGTCCCAGGCCGGGGGCGGCTGCATGCCGGCGCAGCCGGCCAGCACGGCGGCCAGCGCACCCAGGGCCGCCCAGGCGGAGGCACGCTTGAGGGAGAGAGCCTTGTTTTCGTAGGTGCGTACGTTCCCGCTGCTCATGACCGCATTCCTCGCATCGTCAAACAAGGCGCAAATGCTACTGTCATTTCCCTGGGACGCACCGCCATTTGCAGTTTGTTTCGTTAGGAGGTGCTTACATGTGGTGCGCCTCAGGTCAGCGCCATCTCGGCTCGCCGGTCGCATCTTCTAGCCGTGGACTTCGAGCCATCGGGCGATCTCCTGCCAAGCCTCCTCGATATGAGCAGTTTTGCTCAGGATGTGCCCCTCTCCCCAAAAGCGGATGAAGCGGCATGCCTTTCCCAATTGCTTGAGCGCTGAAAACATTTCTTCGCCCTGGGCGATCGGGACGTAGTCTTGGTCACCCTGAATGATCAACAGCGGTGAAGAGATACGGTCAGCAAAAAAGACGGGGCTGTTGCGCACATAACGGTCCGGGTCAGCCCACGGTGGGATTCCGAGGCAAAAGATCCGCTCACACATCTCGGCAAAGGCGAAAGCCTGCTCGCATGACTCGTCATAGCGCATCCGTGGATCACAGCTTCCATGGAAGCTGATCAAGTTGGAGACGCCTGCCATGGCTATTCCTGATTTGAAGAGAGAGGTCGTCCCAAGCAAGCTCATGGCTGCCCAACCGCCCAGGCTGTGGCCATAGACGTGCAGCCTGTCCTTGTCGATGAGGCCCGTCCTCACGCACTCGTCCACCACCGCTTGCATGGTTTGCGCCAAGCAGGCTGAAAGGTCCAGCGGCTCGCCGGATGGGATGGGCAGTGGCGTATCGATGACTGCATAACCCAGCGCAGCCAACAGTTGCAGATTGAAAATGCCGGCTTCGTGCGGTTTGAGCTGGTGACGCGGCCGAGGGCCTGGCATTGCACCGGGGTACACCCAGAACACCGCTGGCCAAGTTTTCCCAGGCCTGTGTTCGGGAGGCAGAATGACCCGGGCTGTTCGTGGCGAACTGTCAGCACCTGTCAAGACGAGGTCCCGTATCTCACCAGCCTGGACATGGGCCAAGTGGGTGTTGATACGGAAGATTTCTCTTGGGCGGTGAGGCGCATCCCTGCTCCTCAGAACCAGACGGCTGCCTTGGTCATCTTCGACCAAGAAGAGGACCTGCCCTGAGGGCTGATGCGCAGCCACCCTTTCTCCTTCCTGAGGAATTTCTTCCCAAGCTGGCAGGGAGTCCTCTTTGTCGACCTGCGCTGCGTAGCGGCGGCGAAAGGCAAGGACCTCGGGGTTGCACTCATGCATCGACAGCGGCTGTCGAGTGCCGGATTCGACATCGTAGATCTCGAATTCATGAGGCCAATCCTCATCAGGTGAACCACTCGGCGACAGCCAAATGCTCGAGGTTCGCCGGTGTGGCTGGGCATGTAAGTCGCGGAACTCGGCAGATTTCTGGGTTGCTCGGTCATCAAGTCCAGCCAACCAGGGACGCCCCCCGGGGGGAACGAAAGCTCCGATCAGCAAACCGTTGCCGATCCACTCGAAGGGCCGCACGCCCCGCAATTGAAGCTGCCCCCCCAGCGGGACGGGCTCGCACTCACCCCGACGCATCACACTCAGAAAGACAGAGCCTGAGGCGGCCTGCCCGAAGGCCAGGTAGCGGCCACAGGGAGACCACCGTGGGGCAAAGCAGTCGGCTGTTGTGTCCGGCCGGCTGCTTTCCAGGTTGCTGAGATCAATGGTGTGAAGCTCGCCGCGCGCAATGCCTGCCATGTACGCATCCGCGCGCCCTCTCGCTTGGTTCAGGGGCCGCTGGACACAGAAAGACAGCAGCTTGCCATCCGGTGAGAACGCAAAGCAGTTTCCATGTGTTGCGTGAAAGCTGTGCAGATTCAAAACATCGGCAATGGCCAGGGGACGCTTTGTCGCTGCCTCGCTGGGCATGTGTGTGCCGGATCCGATGTGAGGCGCATCACGAGGTGATGCTCGATCAACTCCCAATCCATCTCTCCTGGTCGGGCCGAAAAACTCGCAGGTTATTGAGGCGACAGATCCACGGGGTGCTCACGGGCTTCTTCTCAGGGCGCACTCAAACTTACGTTCCGCAAAGGAACCCAAAGAATCGCCGACCTCTCGCTCAAGAGGCGAAGGGGTTCAGCAAGCTCACACCTGTACCGGCAAAGTCATCCACATTGCGCGTGACGACCGTCATGCCATGCTCAAGCGCCGTCGCGGCAATCATCGCGTCACGCTCGGAGCGCGGATTCGGCACATGCATGGCCGCGCACAAGGCCGCAGTGTGATCGTTGAAGGGAAGGATCCGCCCCGCAAAACCTTCCTTCACACCCGTCAACCAGGCCCGCAGCGCGCTGCCTTGTGGAGGTGTCCTGCGCTCCAGCGCGATGACACCTTTCTCCAATTCCAGGATGCTGATCGCCGAGAGAAACAACTGCATTGCGGGTTCATGAGCCGCCCAGGCCCGCACTTCGCGGGATTGGCGGGGCTTGCCCTGGCGCAGTTCCGAGATCACATTGGTATCAAGCAAATACATGCGGGCGAGCGTCAATCCAAATCAGGTGCACGAAACTCGACTTGCAGCTTCGGCGGATCGAATTCGATGCCCTCTCCGCCCGGAATGGCGTCCATGACATCCAGAAGCGACCCCGTCTGGTGCCCGGCCAATTGGTAATAGGCTTCAATGCTCAGCAGCGCAAATGCAGGACGGCCCCGGTCCGTGATGAAGACGGGGCCCTGCGCGGCAGCCCGCTTGGCCGCCCCCACATCACGCGTGAAATTTCTGCTTGAAACAGTGTGAACGGCCATATCGATCTCCAACCTGCCGCAAATGTTTGTATGTTATGACAAACATCGCCTGGCCGTCAATTCCTCGACCTCACCGCACCTTCCCCCACTCCTGCTCGAACGTCTGCACCAGCACCTGATTGGACAGCCGGTTCACCTCCGTCGGCACGCGCGCCATGTCAGGGGGGAAGTCGAACAGCGCCGGCAGGCCCTCGAGCGTCAGGAAGCGCAGCCCCTCGGGCAGCACCGGCGGCGGGCGGTAGGGGCGGTGGCTGGCCAGGAGGAAGCCCCATTCGCCGAAGCTCGGCACGTGCGCGTGGTAAGGCGTGACCGTGAGGCCCGCGGCCTCGAGGGTCGTGGCCACCGTCCAGAAGCTGCGCCGCGCCAGCAGCGGCGAGGTGGTCTGCACCACCGCATAGCCGCCCGCGGCCAGGTGCTGCTCCACCAGTTGGTAGAAGCTGCGCGTGTAGAGCTTGCCGATGGCGAAGTTGGTGGGGTCGGGGAAATCGACCACGATCACGTCGAACTGCGCCTGCGGGTTCTGTTCCAGCCAGCCGAAGGCGTCGGTGTTGACGACGTGCAGCCGCGGCGACAGCAGCGCGTCCTGGTTGAGGCGGCGCAGCAGGGGCTGCGTGGAGAACAGCGTGGTCATGTGCGGGTCCAGCTCGACCAGGGTGAGCTCCTCCACGCTGGGATAGCGCAGGATCTCGCGCGCCGCCATGCCGTCGCCACCGCCCAGCACCAGCACCCGTTTGGGCGCCCCATGGGCGGCCATCGCCGGGTGCACCAGAGCCTCGTGATAGCGGTACTCGTCGCGCGAATGGAACTGCAGGTTGCCGTTCAGGAACAGCCTCACCCCGGCCGGGCCCGCGGTGATCACCACCCGCTGGTACAGGCTGGTCTCGGCGTAAAGCACGCGGTCGCCGTAGAAGCGGTCCTCGGCCCAGGTGGTGATGCGCCCAGCCGCCGCGAAGCCCGCCAGCAACACCGCCAGGCAGGCCGCGCAGGCCAACGCGTCGGCGCGCCAGCGCGGTAGCACGCGGCGGAACAGCCACAGCGTCCACACCGCCACCGACAGGTTGAGCAGGCCGAAGAACACGCCGGTGCGGATCAGCCCCAGCTGCGGCACCAGCAGCAGGGGGAACGCCACCGAGACGGCCAGCGCGCCCAGGTAGTCGAAGGTCAGGACCTGCGAGACCAGGTCCTTGAGGCCATAGCGGCCCTGGAAGTGCTCGCGCAGGATGCGCATGACGAGCGGGATCTCCAGGCCCACCAGCACCCCCACCGCCCCCACCATCAGGTACAGGGCGAAGTGGAAGGAGGCCGTGGCCAGGCTGTGCAGGGCGAACAGCAGCGCCGGCATCAGCCCGCCCACCAGGGCCACCAGCAGCTCGATGCGCAGGAACTGCGCCACCAGCTGGCGCTCGATGTGGCGCGACAGGTACGAGCCCACCCCCATCGCGAACAGGTAGGTGCCGATGACGGTCGAGAACTGCAGGATCGAGTCGCCCAGCAGGTAGCTCGCCAGCGTGCCGGCCGCCAGTTCGTAGACCAGCCCGCAGGCCGCCACCACGAACACCGACACCAGCAGGGCCAGTTCGGCGGGACGGATGCGCGCCGGGGCGTCGCCGTGAGCGGGGGCCTCCCCGTCCAGGCCGCCCGCGGCCGGATCCAAAGACGTCATGCCTCAGCCATGCACCGCGGCGGAGATGATCATGCCGATGGCGATGCACATGGCCGCCACCACGATGGCCAGCGCCACGTTCTTCTTCTCGACCAGCTCGGCCCACAGGTCGTAGGGCGTGAGCTTGTCGATGACGATGAAGCACACCCAGAACACCACCACCCCCATCAACGCGAACGCCGCCGAGCCGACGAAGATGCCGGGCTTCAACCATTCCACGCCCATCATGCTTGCTCTCCTGTGTTGGATTGGATCTTCTTCAATTCACTTCGATTCGATGCACTTCACTTGTGGCTGCCGCCGGAGCTGTACCCGCCGTAGGAGCCGCCCGAGGAGCCGTAGTAGCCCGGCCCGCTGTCGTCGCAGCGCGTGATCAGCCACAGCACGAGGATGACCACGAGCACCCAGAAGAGCACCGTCAGGCAGCCCGAGGCGGACCGGGTCGGCGCCGTGGCCGCGGCCGGCGGCGGTGGCGGCGCGAGGGGCATCCCGAAGGCCCGCGCGACCAGCGCGGCCTCGAGGGTCGCGCCGGCCGACCAGACGACCTCGCTGGACTCGCCCGTCCCGCTGCGCTCGCGGTTGAGGCGCAGCTGGTTGTTCTGCTGCGAACCCACGCCAGCATAGTCGCTGTTGTGGGTGGTCTCGCCGCGCTGCAGCCGCCAGTAGAACTCGCCCAGGACGTAGGTGGCGCGGGCGGTGTAGCTGTAGCGCTGCTGGTAGGTCACGCCCTGCCAGCGCAGCTTCGCGCTGCCGCCCTGGGCCTCGGGCGCGCCCGTGATCGGCACGGCCCAGCTCCAGCCGTCCTCGGCCTCCACCAGGAAGGCGAAGCCCTCGGTGCGGTGGTACAGCAGGTACTCCCACCACGGGGTCTGCTCGTCGTCGCGGCGCTCGACGTAGCCCACCACCTGCCAGGGCAGGGGCTGTTCCGAACCGAGCGCGATGTGGCCGACGGTGCCCAGCGGGATCCGGGGCGCGCGCCCCCCGGCGCCCTGCAGGTAGTGGGCGGGCGGGGTGTCCAGGTCCTTGGAGACGTCGACCACCGCCTTGCACTGGCCGCACACGATCGAGCGGGTGGTGCCAAGCTTGATCGCCAGGGCGGCCCCGCAGTTGGGGCAGTTCAGGCCACGCGCCTGCACGCGCTTTTCCGCGGCGGCGCCCTCGCGGCCCTGGCTGTCGGCCACCAGCCCGCTGAGGCCCAGCTCGGACAGGCGCACGCCCTGCCCCACGGTGGCCTGCGGCGCGGCCGGGTCGCCGTAGTCGAGCGAGAGCACCTCGCCACGCGCGCCGCGCAGCTCGGCCACCACGAAGTCCGGACCGCCGGGCGGCGGCATGCGCGGCAGCTCCCCCTGCGCCGCCAGCAGCGACACACGCTGCACCGAGGCCACCAGCCAGCCCTGCCCGTTGATCACCACGCGCGATTCCATCGGCAACGCCGAGGCCGCGGGGGGCGGGTTGTCCAGCGCCACCGGGAACACCAGCACGTAGCGGCCGTTGTCCTCGCTCAGCCAGGCGCTGCGGCCCGAGTCGAACAGGGCGTGCCACTCGTTCCAGGTGCCGTCGCGGTAGCGGTACTGCAGGCGGCCGACCAGGCTGAAGTCCTCCTTCTGCCAGCGGCCGCGCACGCCCAGCTGCAGCGGGGAGTGGTCGTCGAACAGCTCGGCGCTCTGGCCGATGCGGCGCAGCGCCTCGCCCTCGCGCGCGAGGGTGCTGCGGCAGTAGCCGCACACCGCCACCAGCGACGCCGCCGAACGAAACTCGACCGGGGCGCCGCACTGCGGGCAGGCGGCACGGTAGCTGCGCTGGATGGGGGGGTCAGTGGCCACAGGTCAATTCGGGATGAGGCGCCCACCCGCTTGCGCCCGCCTTGAGCGGTATATTCACCACAGCACGGTGAAAGGCGGGGGCAGGCAACGGAGACAGGCTCACGCCTGCCCCCCGTTCGTCCTGAGGTATCGAAGGATGCAAAGGCAGCGAGCTCGTTGACTGCGCGTCCTTCGATACCTCAGGACGAACGGGCTGTTTGGATGCATCTTTGACGTCAGGATGAACAGGCGGACAGGCGCCTTCATTCACACCAGCTTCTTGAGCAGCTCCGCCTTCTTGGCGTCGAACTCCTCGGCCGTCAGGATGCCCTTGGCCTTGAGGTCGGCGAGTTTCTCGAGCGTGGCCATCACCTCGTCGGGCCGGATGGCGGCAGCGGCCGGCGCGGGCGCCTGCGCCGGCTGGCCCAGGCCCTGCAAGCCCTGCCCCACCTGCTGCGCCATGGTCTGCCCCAGCGCCAGCCCGGCACCCAGCCCCATCGCATCGCCCGCCGCACCGCGCCCGCCGCCTTCGGCCAGCTTGGGCAGGGCCTGGGCGGTCTGGTACTGCATGAACTTGCCCATGTCATTGCC
>CBINPE010000148.1:0-12212 GCA_966252435.1 uncultured Burkholderiales bacterium
CTTAGGGCGCGGTCTCTACCCATGCCGGTGCATTTTTTCCTATAGTGGCCGGGCGCCCGCTGGAATCCTCCAGTGGGCGCCCGGGTGTTTTCACGTGTCCACCACTGAACGGAAAGAAAGGATCCTCACCATGGCCAGCCGGAAAAAGCCCCCTGCCACTGACCCGGCGGCCACGCCGCTGCCCGTGGGACTCAATCTGCTGGATCCCCGGCTGGCGGCTTCGATGAAGGATTCTGCGCAGCAGATCTGGCTGGCAGGCATGGGAGCCTTCGCGCAGGCCCAGGCCCAGGGCGGCAAGGTGTTCGAGTCGCTGGTGAAGGAGGGCCTGGCGCTGCAGCAGCATACGCAGGCCGTGGCCCAGGAGAAGCTGGGCGAGGTGCGCGAGAAGGTCAGCGGCCTGGCCAAGGAGGCGGGAGCCCAGGCTGGCCAGCAGTGGGACCGCCTGGAGACCATCTTCGAGGACCGGGTGGCCAAGGCCTTGCACCGGCTCGGCATACCCTCCGCCGCCGACCTGCAGGCGTTGAATGAGCGCTTGGACGCGCTCACTGCCCAGCTGGCGGCGCTGGAGCGGCAGGGCGCTCAGGCCGGCACGCCCCCTGCCGACAAGGCCAAGGCCCCGGCCCGCAAAGCTGCTGCCCGCAAGCGAGCGGGGCCTGCTGCCTCGACGCGGTCCCGCTGAGCAGCCTGGGCCGAGGCGGAATCGCTGAAAAAATCGATGACCCGGCGAGAAAATTTCCTGTTTGTCCGGCTCACGGTGGGCCACCACAATGCGCCACTCCGCCGAACACAGAGCCCGCCGTATGTCCTCGTTGAAGCACGCTCCGGATGAAGTCCTGCGCACGTACGTGCATGCCAAGGATGAGAACCGCCCGCACCTGATGCAGGCTGCGTTCTGCGACGACGCGGTGCTGCGCATGCATCTGCGCACCGACAACATCACGTTCCCGGCCGAGTCGCTGGGTCGAGAGGCGATCACCTGCAGCCTGGTGCGCAACTTCGGGCAGCAGTACGAGAACGTCTACACCTTCTACCTGGACCGGCCTGCCCACGGTGTCGCGCATTTCTCGTGCGACTGGCTGGTGGGGATGTCCGACAAGTCGAGTGGCCATGTGCGCGTCGGCTGTGGCCGCTACGACTGGGAGTTCGACCGCAGCGAGGCTGGCCAAGGCCGTGCCCGGCATCTCGGCATCACGATCCATGCGATGCAGATCCTGCCGCCCGAACAGCTGCGCAGCGTGATGCAATGGCTCGGGAGCGTGTCTTATCCCTGGACATCAGCCAAGGCGCTGGTGGCGGGTGCCCCTGACCTGGAGGCACTGATGCCTGTGCTTCGTTACATCGATCCGTGGGAATGAACGCTTCGCCTCATGCCTTGGCCAGGTCAACGAGGCCGAGGAGTTCGTCATCGATCCGTGCCAGCAGCCGCTGACTGCGCTGCGCGTCCAGCTTGCGTGCGAAGAAGAGCTCATCGCTGCGCCGCTGCAGGGTCGGGAAGTCCTCCTCCAGCAACACGGCGGGCGGTGTCGGGTTGGCCCGCGTGAAGTCCACGTAGCGCAGGTTGTTGTCGACGGCCTGCGAAGCGAAGGGCGAATTCATGATCAGGGTCTGGAAGAACAGCTCGTCCGGAATGAAGGTGCGGCGGAAGAAGCGGAGGATCTTGGGCTGTTGCTCGATCTGCTGCATCAGCCAGTCCACGCAGCGGCCTGTCAAGGTCCACCACTGTGAGCCGCCGTAGGGCACCCAGTCGTTGGGAAGCCTGCGCCGGATGGGCAGGTGCAGCCAGCGGCTGCGGAAGGCGATGTGCAGGTTCTCGATCCGCCTCAGCGACTGGAAGGCACCCCCGTGCGTTGTCCACTGGTTGGTCTCGTGCAGAGGAAAGAAGTTGATGAACTGCCGCTCCGGGTTGCGGGCCAGGAAACGCTCCATGTCCGCGGGCGACTTGAGCGGGTAGTCCTGGCCCGAGATCAGGTTCACGTGGTCGAAACTGCGGCCGCTGGCCTGCATGCTGCGCAGGCAGCGCAGCGTGGCCTCGACCAGGCTGAAGTGGCCCCAGCGGCACCGCACCCGCGGCTGGACCAGGGTGACGTCGCCAGCATTGGCGAACCGCGCCAGGGCCTGCGGGAAACAGGACGCGCGCGCGTCCAGGTGAATGAAGAAGTGATGGCCTGGCGACTGCAGGACATTCACCAGCCTTTCGATCTGATCCACGTCCTTGTGGGCCAGGATGAGGTGGGCAATGGGCATTGTGTGGGCAACGGTGGGTGCCGGGTGATCCGGTCCCGCAAGCGGGAACCGGGCATCGATCCGGCAGGAACACAGAAGCGCGCGGCGACAGGCGCCGGTGCACGGCATGTGCCAGCAAACCGTATTCCTGTGATGGCAGACCAGAAGAAGGCCTGGCATCGCATGGCGCGGTGCCGGGAGATCGGGAGACCTCAGGCCCCAAGGGGGACCGCACGGCTTTCAGTGTGAAGGGGGGAGGGCCGCTGGCGTGTCATGCTGTAACTGCCCCTGGGACGTGCCTGCCCCGCCTGCGCGGCTGGACCGGGGGCCCATGCTGGGATTGCCCGCCGTGGGCCGAGCCAGCACCGGGCTACATGCGCTAAATACCTGACATGCGGTTACCCTCGAAGGGCCGCTGTCGACAGCGGGCGAAGCCCGGGCGGGCTTCGTTGCAAGGGGTGCTGTGGTGCACCCCGGGCCCTCCCAGGGCGGGAGGGCGGAATGGACGATGGTTATTTCACCCGGCCGTAGGTGTCCTCGAAACGCACGATGTCGTCTTCGCCGAGGTAGCTGCCCGACTGGACCTCGATGATCTCCAGGGGCACCTTGCCAGGGTTGGCCAGGCGGTGGACCTGGCCCAGCGGGATGTAGGTGCTCTGGTTCTCTGTCAGCAGGATGACCTGATCGCCATTCGTGACCTCGGCCGTGCCGGTGACGACGATCCAGTGCTCGGCGCGGTGATGGTGCTTCTGCAGGCTGAGCGAGGCACCCGGCTTGACCATGATGCGCTTGACCTGGAAGCGCGGCCCGGCGTCGATGCTGTCGTACCAGCCCCAGGGGCGGTGCACCTGGCGGTGCAGGTTCTGCTCGGTGCGGCCGGAATCCTTCAGCTCGCCCACGATGTGCTTCACGTCCTGGCTGCGGCTGCGGTCGGTGACCAGCACGGCGTCCGGCGTTTCCACGACGACGACGTCCGACAGCCCGACCACGCCCACCAGGCGGCTGGTCGCGTGGACCAGGGTGTTGCTGCTGTCGCGCAGGATCGCATCACCGACGGTGGCGTTGCCGGCGCCGTCCTTGCTGCTCACCTGCCACACGGCATCCCAGGCGCCGAGGTCGGACCAGCCGGCGTTGAGGGGGACCATGCGGATGTCGAAGTCCTTGGCGCCCGGGCACTTCTCCAGCACGGCGTAGTCCACCGACTCGCTCGGGATGGCGGCGAACTCCGCCTTGCCCGGCCGCACGAAGCTCGCGTCCGTGCTGCGGGCCGCCCAGGCCGTGCGCGAAGCCTCGGCGATGTCGGGCCGGAAGGCGGCCAGGGCCTTGAGCCAGACGGATGCGCGGACCACGAAGATGCCGCTGTTCCAGTAGTAGCTGCCCTCGGCCAGGTAGCGCTGGGCCGTGGCCAGGTCAGGCTTCTCGACGAACTCGACCACTCCCGCCGTCTCACCGGCGCGCGACTGGGTGCGGATGTAGCCGAAGCCGGTCTCGGGGCGGTCGGGCGTGATGCCGAGGATCACGAAGGCCCCTTGTGCCGCGGTGCGCACCGCCTGTTGCAGGGCCTGGGTGAAGGCCGCTTCGTCGGTCACGGTCTGGTCGGCGGGACTCACCACCAGCACCGGGTCCGCGCCGTCCTCGCTCGCCTGCAGGGCGGCCAGGGTCATGGCCGGTGCGGTGTTGCGGCCCAGCGGCTCCAGCAGAACGCTGGCTTCGCCAAGGCGGATCTCACGCAACTGGTCCAGCACCACGAAGCGGTGTTCCTCGTTGCCCACCACGCAGGGGGGGCGCACGGCCAGGTCGGCGCTGGACAGGCTGGCAAGGCGCTGCGCGGCCTGCTGGAACAGGCTCTGGTTGCCTTGAAGAATCAAGAATTGCTTGGGATGCTGGGCGCGCGACAGGGGCCACAGGCGCGTGCCGCTGCCTCCCGCCATGATGACGGGTTGAACTGAGAGAGTGGGCATGGGGTCCTTCTTCATCAAGGCTGTCAAAAAATAAGGGGGGGCTTTCTTCAGCCGCCATAGCCGTTGGGGTTCTGGCTTTGCCAGCGCCAGCTGTCCCTGCACATGTCGTCGAGGTCGCGGGTGGCGCGCCAGCCCAGCAGTCGTTCGGCAAGCGTCGGGTCGGCGTAGCAGGCATCGACGTCGCCGGGGCGCCGGCTCACGATGTCGTAGGGAATCGGGCGGCCGCTGGCGCGCTCGAACGCTCGCACCAGGTCCAGCACGCTGTAGCCCTTGCCGGTGCCCAGGTTGGCGGTGATGTTGCCGCGCCCGTCCAGCAGGTGGCGCAAGGCCAGGCCGTGCCCGTGGGCCAGGTCCTGCACGTGGATGTAGTCGCGCACGCCGGTGCCGTCGGGCGTGTTGTAGTCGCTGCCGAACACCTGCAGCCTCGGGCGCTGGCCCACCGCCACCTGGGTGACGTAGGGCATGAGGTTGTTGGGAATGCCATGCGGGTCTTCGCCGATCAGCCCGCTCTCATGCGCCCCGACCGGGTTGAAGTAGCGCAGCAGGGCGATCGACCAGCCCGGGTCGGCGGCGGCGATGTCGCGCAGCATGTTCTCGCTCATCAGCTTGGTGGCCCCGTAGGGGCTTTGCGTGCCGAGCACGGCATCCTCGCGGATGGGCAGTGTCTCGGGCACGCCATACACCGTCGCGCTGGAGCTGAACACCAGCTTCTTGCAACCGTGCCGCACCATGGCCTGGCTCAGGGTGAGCAGGCCGCCGATGTTGTTGCTGTAGTAGTCGAGCGGTTTCTCGGTGCTCTCGCCGACCGCCTTGAAGGCCGCGAAATGGACCACCGCCTGGATCGGGTGCTGGGCGAACACCTGCTCCAGCGCGTCGGCGTCCGTCACATCGGCCCGGATGAAGCACGGGGTCTGCCCGCTGAGCTGGGCCAGGCGGGGCAGGACGGCAGGCGAGCTGTTGGAGAAGTTGTCAATTCCCACGACCTGGTAGCCGTCGGCCAGCAGGGCCAGCCAGGTGTGGGATCCGATGTACCCGGTGGCACCGGTCAGCAAGACAGTGGGTGCAGTCATGGGCGGAGATGCTCAGAGGATCGGTACGACAACGCTTGCTTACCTCAGGACGAAGTTGGCCAGGCAGCCGACCGTGTTGGCGTCGTAGCTGCTCGACAAGGCCGAGGTGGTCGAGCGGCTTTCGCGGCCGAGCTTGCAGTTCAGGGTCACGTTGCGCGTGGCCTTGTAGGTGGCGCCCAGGGCGATGTTGTCCAGGGTGTCGTTGCCGGAGTGGACGTTCTGGCTGATCAGCGAGCCGCGGGCACGGCTGAGCAGCAGGTTCGTCTCGATCTTGCCGGTCAGCGCGTAAGTGGCGTTGGCCTGGAAGGTGGTGGTCATGCGGTAGCTTTCCGTGGCCACGGTGGACTCGCCGCCCTGGAAGCCGATGAAGCGCGCCTCGGAACCCGTGTCGCGTGCCAGCGAGGTGTTGAAGTGCAGGCGGCCGGTCGGGCGATAGTCCCAGGCCACTTGCCCAGTGACGCCCGAGAAGTTGGCGGCGGTGGCGCGGGTGTGGTCTTCCTTGCCGACGCTCAGGCGGCCGCTGATGGTGCTCAGGCCGCTGGGGCTCCAGTTGACGGTGAAGTCCACGTCGTTGCGATCGGTCTTGTCGCCACCGGCCGGGCTGTAGTGCGGCGTGTCGGTCTTGGTGACGCGCGCGCCCACGCCCAGCGTCAGCAGGCCGCTGAGGCCGTAGACCACGCCGGCGTTGGCGACGTTCTGCGTGTTCTCGAGCACGGCGTACTGCGGTTGGGAGTAGTCGACCGCGCGGTGCTGCAGGCCGCCTTCCAGGGCGAGCCGGCTGTTCATCGGATAACGCACGCTGGCACCTGCCAGCTGGGTCTTTTCCGTGTTGCGGCTGGCGGAAGCGGGCACGCCGGGCAAGGCGCGGTTGGCCAGGTTTTGCGTGGTCCCGTAGCGCACGTTGCCGGTGACGTTGCCGAGGGTGGCCCAGTCGATGCCGGTGTTCAGCCCGTAGCTGGTGTTGTTGAGCGACTTGAAGTCACGGTAGCGGTTGTCGCTGACGTTGCCGTCCAGGTAGGCACGCTGGCGGCCGAAGGTCTTGTTCAGGCCACCCAGCAGGGACACGCTGGTCCAGGAGTCGCTCTGGGCGTTGCTGCTCTGGCGCAGCACGTTCGAGTCGTGGGTCCAGCCGATGCCGGCCCCGATGTAGTAGGGGTCGCGCCCTTCAGGCGTCTCCGACTGTTGCTGGGCCCAGGCGCCGCCCATGCAGCCCAGGCCGACAGCCAGGGCGAGGGCGCGTTGCAGCGGCGTGCGCAGCGGTTGAAGACGAGAGGGAATGGAACGGGACATGTCAGGCCTCCTGATCGTTTGTTGACAGCTGAAGTTGGATGGAAAGAAAGCGTGGCGAAGAAAGACGGGAAAGCTCATGCGGGACGGCTCAATACGCGTTGCGGTCGAAGAACATCAGTCCGACCGTGCGCACGATGATCTGCAGGTCGAGCCCCAGGGACCAGTTGCGCAGGTATTCCAGGTCGTACTCGACCCGGGCGCGCATCTTCTCGATGGTGTCGGTCTCGCCGCGGTGGCCGTTGACCTGGGCCCAACCCGTGATGCCGGGCTTGACCTTGTGGCGCACCATGTAGGCCTTGATCAGCTGCCGGTACTGCGCATTGTGGGCCACCGCATGGGGACGGGGCCCGACGATGCTCATGCGCCCCTGCAGCACGTTGATGAATTGCGGCAGTTCGTCCAGCGAGGTGCGGCGGATGAAGGCGCCGAACTTGGTGATGCGGGCGTCGCCCTTGGTGGCCTGCTTGACCACGGGCCCGTTGTCCTGCACGGTCATGGAGCGGAACTTGTAGACCGTGATCTCGTCGCCGTCCAGGCCGTTGCGCTTCTGGCGGAAGATGGCCGGCCCCGGCGAACTCAGCTTCACCCCGATCGCCAGGGCCAGGAGGATGGGCGAGATCAGCACCAGGATGATCGAGCTGAGCACGATGTCGCTGACCCGCTTGGCCAGTGCATTGGTGCCGGTGAACGGGGTCTCGCAGATGCCCACCACCGGGATGCCGTTCATGTCTTGCAGGCGACCCTGGATGATGCTGATGCCGAACACGTCGGGCACGAAGAACAGGCTGGCCGTGGTGCCCTGCACCCGCTCCAGCAGATCGACGATGCGCGGCTGCAGGCCCAGGGGCAGCGTGATGTAGACCTCGCGGATGCCGTGCTCGGTGATGTAGTTGGCCACGTCCTTGAGGCTGCCGATCAGCTGGGCGGCGGCGTCGCTCTGGATGCGGTCGTCGGTGCGGTCGTCGAAGTAGCCCATGAAATCGACGCCCTGGTGCACGTTGTCGGTGAGGGAGCGCGCCACCTTCACGCCCAGCGGGCCGGCGCCCACCACCACCGCGGAGCGGCGCAGGTCCTCCTGCGTGGCGCGGTGCCTGACCACCATCTGGCCCACCCACACGCTGATCCACTGCAGCACGGGGGTGATCACCCCCCAGGCCAGCAGCACGTCGCGGTCGAACAGGCCCATGCTGCGGGTGGCGTAGCCGCACAGGTAGAGGATCAGCACCACGGTGATCCATGACATGATGATTTCCGTGCCCGCCACCAGCAGGTTCTCGCGGAAGCGGTTGCGCCCGGGGAAGGTCAGGGCGACGACCAGGAAGCACAGGATCTGCTCGGGCCGGTCGATGGGTTCGCCCACGACCAGGTTGGAGACCACGAAGACGAGCACCGTCAGCACCGGCTCGAGCACAGCCGCCACCAGCGAAGTGACCGACTGGGGGGCGCTGTAGAAGGTTCTCTTGTTGTGGCTGCGTTCGTCGAACATGTACGTAGGGTTGTGGGCGCCGGCAGGGCAGGGCGATCGATACTGTCGCCCATCTGTCGCGGCGCTCGGAGAAGCCTGGGATTGTCCCCTAAAAACATGCTGTTCCCGGCTCGGCCCGCCCGACCCGGGGTCTCTGGCCACCCGAAGCGTTGTCCGGCGGCCGCACCCGCGCGACACCAGGCCGGCGGCACCATGTCTCTCTACAATCCTGTCATGCCCCCTACCTTCCCGAACTGGCTGATCGCTGCTGCCGTGCCCAGGTTGACGTTGTTGCTCAACCACATCATTTTCTCCGAGCCTGCCGCCACCGCCCGCCTGCGTCCGCATGCGGGCCGCTGCCTGCAGCTGGACTGTGCCGGCCCACCGGGCTGGCCCGCGTTGCCCCCTCTGGTCTTCACGCTGACGCCAGCCGGGCTGCTGGAGTGGCAGCCCCCCCCGGCGGCGCGTCGCACGGCCGACCTGCGCGTCGTGCTCGACGCCGCACGGCCCTTGCCTTTCCTGGCGGACAGCCTGGGCGGGCAGCGTCCCCGCATCGAGGTCTCCGGCGACGCGGCGCTGGCCGCGGACGTGAGCTGGCTGTTCGACAACCTGCGCTGGGACGTCGAGGACGACCTGTCTCCCCTGGTGGGGCCGATCGTGGCCCATGAGGTGGTCCGCCTGGGGGGCTGGCTGGCCCTTGGGCTGCGCGAAGCGGCGCAGCGCCTCTCGGCCCTGGCAGCCCGCGGCGGACTGGGGGGCCGGGCCCCCTCGGCCTGACCACGCCATGCGCCATTTCTCACGGTTCTTCGTCATTGTGGTGACGGTCTTCCGGTTCGGGCTGGATGAGTTCCTGCTCGCCCATGTCCGCCAGCCCTGGGTGCGCGGCGTGCTCCGCTGGCTCACCCGGGGGCGCCAGCTGAAGGCCTCGCGCGCCGTGCGGCTGCGCCTGGCGCTGGAGCACCTGGGCCCGGTCTTCGTGAAATTCGGGCAGGTGCTGTCGACGCGGCGTGACCTGCTGCCCGAGGACATGGCCGACGAACTGGCCCGCCTGCAGGACCGGGTGCCACCTTTTCCAGGGATCCAGGCCCGCCTCCTGGTGGAAGAGGCCTTCGGGCGGCCCATCGACGAGATCTTCAGCAGCTTCGACACCGAGGCGGTGGCCAGCGCGTCCATCGCCCAGGTGCATTTCGCCACCCTGCGCGACGGGCGCGACGTGGCAGTGAAGGTGCTGCGCCCCGGCATGCTGCCGGTGATCGACGACGACCTGGCCCTGATGGGCACCCTGGCGCGCTGGATCGAGCGCTTGTCCGGGGACGGCCGGCGCCTGCGTCCCCGCGAGGTGGTGGCCGAGTTCAGCAACCACCTGCACGACGAGCTGGACCTGGTGCGCGAGGCCGCCAATGCGGCACAACTGCGGCGCAACATGGACGGACTGGACCTGGTCCTGGTGCCCGAGATGCACTGGGACCTGTGCAAAACCAACGTCATGGTGATGCAGCGCATGAGCGGTGTGCCGATCAGCCAGGTGCAGCGGCTGAAGGCCGCCGGGGTCGACATCCCCAAGCTGGCGCGTGACGGCGTGACCATCTTCTTCACCCAGGTCTTCCGCGACGGCTTCTTCCACGCCGACATGCACCCCGGCAACATCCAGGTCAGCGTGGCGCCCGAGACCTTCGGCCGCTACATCGCCCTGGACTTCGGCATCGTCGGCACGCTGACCGAGTTCGACAAGGAGTACCTGGCGCAGAACTTCATCGCCTTCTTCCAGCGCGACTACAAGCGCGTGGCCGAGCTGCACCTGGAATCTGGCTGGGTCCCGCCCGACACCCGGGTGGACGAGCTGGAGGGCGCGGTGCGCGCCGTGTGTGAGCCCCATTTCGACCGTCCCCTGAAGGACATCTCCCTGGGGCAGGTGCTGCTGCGCCTGTTCCAGGCCTCGCGCCGCTTCAACGTGGCCATCCAGCCGCAGCTGGTGCTGCTGCAGAAGACCCTGCTCAACGTCGAGGGGCTGGGGCGCGAACTCGATCCCGAACTCGACCTCTGGCGCACCGCCAAGCCGTTCCTCGAGCGCTGGATGAACGAACAGGTGGGCTGGCGCGGCCTGCTCACGCGCATGCGCAAGGAGGCACCGCGCTACGTCCAGCTGCTGCCGGAGCTGCCCCGCCTGCTGCACCAGGCCCTGCAGCCGCGGCCGGCCGCCGACGCCCAGCTGCTGGCCGCCCTGCTCGCGGAGCAGCGCCGCCTGCAGCGCTGGCTGCAGGCGCTGACAGTGGTGGTGGGGATGGCCGCCGTCGGGCTGCTGCTGTGGTGGCCGGGCCGCCCGTTTTTTGGCTGAGCCGTGGCCCCGCAAGAGGCAGCCCCCACCGTATACTGCGGGGTTTGATTGGATTCGGTCTTTCCGTTTCCTGGATCTTTCCTTTCCGTCGTCCCTTTCCCTTTTTTCTTCTTTACCCGAGGCCTGCCATGCCGATCTACGCCTACCGCTGTGAGTCGTGCGGCCACGCGCAAGACGTGCTGCAAAAAATCTCCGATCCTGTGCTGACCCAATGTCCCGCCTGTGGCGCGGCCAGCTTCAAGAAGCAGGTGACCGCCGCCGGCTTCCAGCTCAAGGGGACAGGCTGGTACGTCACGGACTTCCGTGGCGGCAACAACAACACCGGCACGACGGCGCCCGCCGCCCCGGCCGAAGCGTCCGGCAAGGACGCGCCCAGCCCTGCGGCTCCCGCCTCGTCCGGGACCTCGGAGGGCGGCTCCTCGGCTGCCGGATCGTCTTCCAGCACCCCGTCTTCCTCTTCTTCTTCAAGCGGCGGCGCCGCGCCGGCCTCGGGCACTTCGTGAAAAAGTACTTCCTCGCGGGTCTGCTGGTCTGGCTGCCCCTGGCCGTGACGGTCTGGGTGCTTCACGCCGTGCTCGGCATGCTGGACGGCGTGTTCGCCTGGCTGGTGACAGGCGGGCAGACCTTGATGCCGAAGTCCCTGCATCCCAACGTCGAGTGGCTCAAGCAGATCCCCGGCCTGGGCGTCATCGTGATGCTCGCGGGTCTGTTCCTCACGGGCATCTTCGCCACCAACATGGTCGGGCAATGGTGGCTGCGCCAGGGCAGCCGGGTGCTGCAGAAGATCCCCATCGTCAAGTCGATCTACAGCTCGGTTAAGCAGGTGTCGGACACCTTGTTCTCCACCAACGGCAACGCCTTCCGCCAGGCCGTGCTGGTGGAGTACCCTCGGCGCGGCTGCTGGACCATCGCCTTCGTGACCGGCCAGCCCAGCGGCGAGGCGGCGATGTTCCTGCAGCAGCACCAGGAGGACTTCATCAGCCTGTACCTGCCGACCACCCCCAACCCGACCTCGGGCTATTTCGTAATGGTGCCGCGGCGCGAGGTGATCGAACTGTCGATGAGCGTGGACGAAGCGCTCAAGTACGTCATCTCGATGGGGGTCGTCACCCCGCCGCCGCCCGCCGTGCCGGCGGTGCTCCAGCGGCTGGGCTGACAGAAGCGATGGACCTGGCGGCCTGTCCGCCGCACCTTTCCCAAGAAAATTTGGAGTGATGAACTCATGAGAACAACCTATTGCGGCCTGGTCAGTGAAGCATTGATGGGGCAAACCGTGACGTTGATGGGCTGGGCCCACCGGCGGCGCGACTTCGGCGGCATCATCTTCATCGACCTGCGCGACCGCGAGGGCCTGGTTCAGGTGGTGTGCGAGCCCGACCTGGCCGACATGTTCAAGACCGCGGAGAGCGTGCGCAACGAGTTCTGCCTGAAGGTGGTGGGCAAGGTGCGCGCGCGCCCCGCCGGCACCGACAACCCCAACCTCACCAGTGGCAAGGTGGAGGTGCTGTGCCAGTCGCTGGAAGTGCTCAACCCCAGCGTGACGCCGCCGTTCCAGCTCGACGACGACAACCTCTCCGAGACCACCCGGCTGACGCACCGCGTGCTCGACCTGCGCCGCCCGGCCATGCAGCACAACCTGATGCTGCGCTACCGCGCGGCGATGGAGGTGCGCAAGTTCCTCGATGCGCACGGTTTCATCGACATCGAGACCCCGATGCTGACCAAGAGCACGCCCGAGGGCGCACGCGACTACCTGGTGCCCAGCCGCGTCAACGAAGGCGAGTTCTTTGCGCTGCCGCAGAGCCCGCAGCTCTTCAAGCAGCTGCTGATGGTGGCCGGCTTCGACCGCTACTACCAGATCACCAAGT
>CBINPE010000149.1:0-12106 GCA_966252435.1 uncultured Burkholderiales bacterium
GAATGAACGAAGACGAGTCAGTCTGACCTGGGTTTCAACGGAAGTGGATTGAAAGCGAACGGGCGCGGATCGAGCAATGGCCTTGGCGGCCGGCCGTGCGCGCCTGTGGAATGAGAACGACATGAGCGACGTATACACAAGCGACACCTTCGACACCGACATTGCCGTGGTGGGCATGGCGGGGCGTTTCCCGGGGGCGCGCAACATCGGCGAGTACTGGGCCAACCTGCGTGCCGGGGTGGAGTCCCTGACCACGTTCACGGACGAGGAGCTGCTGGCCGCGGGCGTCAGCCCCGCGATGCTGAACAACCCGAACTACGTCAAGCGCGGCGCGGTCTTGCCCGACATGGAGATGTTCGACGCCCCGTTCTTCGGCTTCAGCCCGCGCGAGGCGTCCATCATGGACCCGCAGCACCGCCACTTCCTCGAGTGCGCCTGGGAGGCGCTGGAGAACGCCGGCCACGTGCCGGGCCGCTTCCCCGGCGCCATCGGCGTGTTCGGGGGCTCGGGCCACAACGCCTACATGCCCTACAACCTGCTGACCAACCCCAAGCTGATGCAGGCCGTGGGCTTCTTCCTGGTGCGACACACCGGCAACGACAAGGACTTCCTCACCACCCGGGTCTCCTACCTGCTCAACCTGAAGGGGCCCAGCGTCAACGTGCAGACCGCCTGCTCGACCTCGCTGGTGGCCATCCACACGGGCGTGCAGAGCCTGCTCAACCGCGAGTGCGACATGGCCCTGGCCGGCGGCGTGACGATCGAGCTGCCGCACCGCCACGGCTACCTCTACCACGAGGGCGAGATCCTCTCGCCCGACGGCCACTGCCATGCCTTCGATGCCGACTCCAAGGGCACCGTCTTCGGCAGCGCGGTGGGCGTGGTGGTGCTGCGCCGCCTGGCCGACGCGATCGAGTCCGGCGACCACATCCACGCGGTCATCAAGGGCTCGGCCATCAACAACGACGGCTCCGGCAAGATGGGCTACCTGGCGCCCAGCGTCGACGGCCAGGCCCAGGCCATCGCCGAGGCGCTGGCGCTGGCCAACGTCTCGCCTGACACCATCTCCTACGTCGAGACGCACGGCACCGGCACGCCGGTGGGCGACCCGATCGAGATCGCCGCGCTGAGCCAGGCCTTCCGCCAGGGCACCGACGCGCGGGGCTTCTGCGGCGTCGGGTCGGTCAAGAGCAACATCGGCCACACTGACACCGCGGCCGGCGTGGCCAGCTTCATCAAGGTGGCGATGGCCATGCAGCACCGCGAGCTGCCGGCCTCGCTGCACTTCAAGTCGCCCAACCCGGCCTGCGAGTTCGAGCGCAGCCCGTTCTACGTCAACGCCGCCCTGAAGCCCTGGACGCCCCCGGCCGGCGCGCCCCGCCGCGCCGGTGTCAGCTCTCTGGGCGTGGGCGGCACCAACGCCCACATCATCCTCGAGGAGGCCCCGCCGCGCGCGCCGGGCGGCCCCTCGCGCGAGCACCAGGTGCTGCTGCTGTCGGCCAAGACCGCCACCGCCCTCGACGCCAACGCCAAGGCGCTGGCCGAGCACTTCGCGCAGCACCCGGACCTCTCCCTGCCCGACGCCGCCTACACCCTGCAGGTCGGGCGCGAGCCCATGGCGCACCGCCGCGTGCTGGTCAGCAGCTCGGTGGCTGACGCTGCCCAGGCGCTGGCCAACCCCGATCCCAAGCGCGTCTTCACCGAGACCGCGCCCGAGGGCGGCCGCACGGTGGCCTTCATGTTCGCCGGCGGCGGGGCGCAGTACCCGACCATGGGCGCGGGCCTGTACGCGACCGAGCCGGTGTTCCGCCAGGCCGTGGACGAGTGCCTGGCCCTGCTGGCGCGCCACGAGAAGGCCGATTTCAAGAGCCTGCTGTTCCCGCCCGCCGGGCAGGAGGCCGCGGCCGCCCAGGCCCTGGAGCGCCCCTCCATGGCCTTGCCCTGCCTGCTGACCGTCCAGTACGCCCAGGCCAAGCTGTGGATGTCCTGGGGCCTGCAGCCCAGCGCCATGATCGGCCACAGCATGGGCGAGTACACCGCGGCCCACCTGGCCGGGGTGTTCAGCCTGGAAGACGCGCTGCGCCTGGTCGCGCTGCGCGGCCGCCTGTTCGAGACCCTGCCCGAGGGCGGCATGCTGAGCGTGCCGCTGCCCGAGGCCGAGCTGCAGGCGCTGATGCCGCCCGAGCTGTCGATCGCCGCACTGAACGGCCCGCAGCTCTCGGTGGCCTCCGGCCCTGTCGCCGCCATCGACGCCCTGCAGCAGAAGCTGGCTGCCCAGGAGATCGACGCCGCCCGCGTGCGCATCTCGGTGGCCGCGCACTCGAGCATGCTCGAGCCCATCCTGCAGGAGTTCGGGGCGTTCTTCCAGCGCATCAGCATGAAGGCGCCCACGCTGCCCCTGATCTCCAACGTCACCGGCACCTGGATGACGGCCGAGCAGGCCACCGACCCGCAGTACTGGGTCCAGCACCTGCGCCGCACGGTGCGCTTCGCCGACGGCCTCAAGACGCTGCTCGAGGACACCAGCCGCGTGCTGCTCGAGGTCGGCCCGGGCCGCACGCTGGCCTCGCTGTCGCGCCAGCACCCGGCGCGCGCCGCCGACCAGCCGGTGCTCAACTCCCTGCGCCACCCCGACGAGCAGGTGCACGACCAGGCCTTCGTGCTGGGCGTGCTGGGCCGGTTGTGGGCGGTGGGTGCCCCGGTCGACTGGGATGCCGTGCGCGGCGACGAGAAGCGCTTGCGCGTGCCGCTGCCCACCTACCGCTTCGACCACCAGCGCCACTGGGTCGAGCCCGGCCAGAGCCTGACCCTGGCGCCCGAGCCCACGCTCGACAAGCGCGCCGACCTGACGCAATGGTTCTACCAGCCCAGCTGGCAGCAGCGTGAACTGCCGCGCCAGGCCACGGCCGAGGGCGCTGCTGCCCAGGCCATGGCCGAGGCCGGCGCCGAGCCGGCCGTGCGCTCGGTCTGGGTGATGGCCGACGACAGCCCCCTGTGCGCGCGCCTGATCAAGCGCCTGCGCGACGACGGCGCCCTGCTCACCGTGGTGCGCCCCGGCAAGGCCTACGTGCGGCGCGGCGACGAGTTCACCCTGCAGCCCGAGCAGCCCGGCCAGTTCGACCGCCTGCTGGGCACCCTCAGCGCCGAGGGCCGTGCGCCGCAGGACCTGTACCACTTCTGGACCCTGACCGGCCACAAGCCGCTGGACCCCGGGCTGCGCGGCATCGAGGAGATGCGGCGCCTGGGCTTCGACAGCCTGGTGCACCTGGCCCAGGCCATCGGCCGCGAGGACCTCGGCGAGCCGATGCGCTGGTGCGTGGTGACCGACCACCTGCAGCGCGTCGCCGGCGAGACCCAGCTGCAGCCGGCCAAGGCGACCCTGCTCGGCCCTTGCAAGGTGATTCCGCGCGAGTTCGCGAACATCCGCTGCCACTGCATCGACCTGCAACTTCCGCCGCCCGGCTCGGTGCGCGAGCGCCAGCTGATCGAGCGCCTGCTGGCCGAGCCGTCCGCCGCCCCTGACGAGGACGTGGTGGCCTACCGCGGCATGGAGCGCTGGGTGCTGACCTATGCGCCGGCCCCGCTCGAGCCCGTGGCCACGCCGCGGGCCGGCCTGCGCCCCAAGGGCACCTACCTGATCACCGGCGGCCTGGGTGGCGTCGGCCTGGCCCTGGCCGGCCACCTGGCTGCCAGCGTGCAGGCCCGGCTGGTGCTGGTCGGCCGCAGCCCCTTGCCCGACCGCAAGGACTGGGCCGCCTGGCTACCCGCCAACCCCGGCCATCCCAACGCCGCGCGCATCCGCCAGGTCATGGCCCTGGAGGCGCAGGGCGCCGAGGTCCTGGTGGCGGCTGCCGACGTGGCCGACCTGGGCCAGATGAAGAGCGTGATCAAGCAGGCCCGCGCCCGCTTCGGCGCCATCCACGGCGTGCTGCACACCGCCGGCGTGCTGAACGACGGCGTGATCCAGCTCAAGGACGACGCGGCCGTCTCGGCCGTGTGGGCGCCGAAGGTGCAGGGCACGGTCGTGCTCGAGGCGGCGCTGTCCGCCGTGCAGGCCGACGCGCCGCTGGACTTCATGGTGCTGTTCTCGTCGATCAGCGCCTTCGCGGGCCTGGCGGGCCAGGTCGACTACGCCAGCGCCAACGCCTTCCTCGACGCCTACGCCCAGGACCGCCTGATGCGCGATGGCACCCACACCGTGGCCGTCAACTGGAGCCAGTGGCAGGAGGTCGGCATGGCCGCCGCCCTGGCGCAGCAGCTCGGCCTGGCGCCGGCGCCGCAGCAGCCGGTGGGCCATCCGCTGGTGGCGAACTGCGTCAAGGACGCCCCGCAGGAGCGCGAATACAGCACCCACTTCAGCACCGCCACCCACTGGCTGCTGGACGAGCACCGCATCAAGGGCGGCGAGGCGCTGATCCCCGGCACCGGCTACCTCGAGCTGGTGCGCGCGGCCTTCGCCCACCATCCGCCCGCCGCGGCCACGCAGGCGATCGAGCTGCGCGACGTCACCTTCCTGTCGCCCTTCGTGGTGCATGGCGGTGAGGACAAGGAGCTGCGCGTGCAGTTCCGCCGCGCGGCCGAGGGCGAGCCGCTGCACTTCATCGTCATGGGCCGCCAGCCGGGCGAGGTCGAGGACTGGGTCGAGAACGTGCGTGGCGAGGCCGCCTACGTCACGGTGGCGCGGCCCGCCGAGGCCCCGCTGGCCGAGATCGCCGAGCGCTGCCGCGGCCGCGCCCAGGTCTTCGACGGCACCGAGAAGCCGGCCCACCTGGACTTCGGCCCGCGCTGGAGCAACCTGCGCCGCATCGACTTCGGCCAGGGCGAGGCGCTGGCCCGCCTGAGCCTGCCGCAGCCCTTCGAGGCCGACCTGGCCCAGTTCAAGCTGCACCCCGCGATGATGGACATGGCCACCGCCGGTGCGCAGTCCCTGATCCCCGGCTTCGACGAGGGCCGCGACTTCTTCGTGCCCGCCTCGTACGGCCGGGTGCGCATCCTGGCCGACCTGCCGGCGCACATCCTCAGCCACATCCGCTACCGCGGTGACAACGCCTCCAACGGCGAGCTGGCGGTGTACGACATCACCGTGATGGACGAGCAGGGCCGGGTGCTGGTGGACATCGAGGAGTTCACCATGATCCGCGTGCGCGACAAGGCGCTGCTGGGCGGCGAAGCCGCGGCGGCCGCGCCGGTGCACCATGTGACGCCGGCCGCGCGGCCCAAGGCGGTGGCCAACGAGCTGCTGGCCGTGGGCCTGAGCCAGGGCATCCTGACCCGCGAGGGCATGGAGGTGCTGGACCGCATCATCGCGGCCGGGGCCGGCCCGCAGGTGGTGGTGTCGGCGCAGGACCTCAAGGCCGTGCTGGCGCCGCTGCATGCGCCCGCCGGTGGTGCGGCCAAGGCCGATGCGGCGGCGGAGGGCGCGGTGGACGACCCCGACTGGGTCGCGCCGAGCACCGCCACCGAGATCCTCATCGCCGAGATGTGGGGCGACATGCTGGGCGTGGCCCGGGTCAGCGCGAAGGCCAACTTCTTCGACCTCGGCGGGCATTCGCTGCTGGCCCTGCAGGTCATCAACAAGCTCAAGAAGCGCACTGGCAAGACCCTGCCGCTGACGGCCCTGCTGGAGGCCCCCACGGTGGAAGGCCTGGCGGGGCTGATCGAGCCCAAGCCCGCGCCGGGCGAGGAGGGCGCAACCGCCGCGTCGGGTTCGACTGCCGGCACGGGTGCCGCCAAGGCGCCCGCGGTGCGCACACTCAGCAAGACGCTCATCACCATCCGGCCGGCGCCGCAGGGCGTGGCGCAGCCCAGGCCGCCGCTGTTCTTCGTGCACGACGGCAACGGCGAGACCCTGCTGTACCGCACCCTGGCCCTGATGCTGCGGCATGACCAGGCGGTGTACGGCCTGCAGCCCGAGATGCGTCCCGACGGCTCGGTGGTGCACACGACCATCCCGGCGATGGCCGCGGCCCACATCGCCCAGATCCGCCAGGTGCAGCCCCACGGCCCGTACTTCCTGACCGGCCTGTGCGCCGGCGGCGTGATCGCCTTCGAGATGGCGCGCCAGCTGGAAGACGCCGGCGAGGCCACCCAGTTCGTGGGCATCATCGACGCGGGTGACGTGGAGGCCGAGGAACGGCGCTTCCGTGTCGCCGGGGAGCGGCTGAACCGCCTGCTGGGTTCGCTCACCGAGGACACCGGCGAGCCCATCGTGGTGCGCCTGGGCAAGGCGATCCCCAAGATCCTGCGCAAGACCAGCAACCTGGCGCGCTACGAGATCGGCTCGCGCATCGACCAGTTCCGCAACGCGCGCAAGGTCCAGCAACTGCGGGAGCAGGGCCAGGAGGCCCCCGAGGCTGCCGACCAGGCAGAGCAGGACACGCCCGACATCACCTACCTCAAGGTCTACGAGTACGCCCACAAGGAACACCGGCCCCAGGGGGTGTTCCGCAGCGGCGACGTGGTGGTGTTCCGTGCCCTGAAGGGTGACGGCTCGGTCGGTGACATGCCCTACATCGAGAAGTTCGTCGATCCCCTGCTGGGCTGGCAGGTGCGGGTGGCCACGCCCGTGGTGGGGGAGGACATCCCCGGCGGCCACTCGAGCCTGCTCCAGGAGCCCAACGTGCGCGTGCTGGCCGAGAAGATGCAGCGCCACCTGGATGCGGCGATGAGCCGGCTGGCGGCCGCGGCGCAGGCCGCGGCACCGTCCACCGCCGCTTCCCCGGCCCAGTCCTCCCACGATGCCACGCCGGTGGCCTGACCCATCCATGAGTTCTTCTCCCCGCACCCTCATCGTCATCGTCAACTACCGCAGCGGCGGCCTGGTGATCGACTGCCTGAAGTCTCTGGAAGGCGAAGTCCAGGCCAACCCCGGCACCGAGGTGGCGGTGGTGGACAACTGTTCCGGCGACGGCTCCGCCGATCGCATCGAGGCCTACCTGCGGGAGTCCGGTTGCGGCGCCTGGGCGCGCCTGATCCGCTCCGAGCTCAATGGCGGCTTCTCCTACGGCAACAACGTGGCGATCCGGCCCTCGCTGCTGTCGGCCCAGCCGGCCGATTTCTACTGGCTGGTCAACCCCGACACCATGGTGCGTCCTGGGGCGCTGCGGGCGCTGACCGATTTCATGGCTGCGCATCCGCGCGTCGGCATCACCGGCAGCAGCCTCGAGGACGACAACGGCGAGCTCTGGCCCTGGGCCTTCCGCTTTCCCACCGTCTGGAGCGAGATCGACGCCGGCCTGCGCCTCGGGGTGGTGACGCGGCTGCTGCACCGCCACGCGCTGGCCCGCCGCATGGGCCCCGAGCCCGAGCAGGTCGACTGGCTGCCGGGCGCCAGCATGATGATCCGCCGCGAGGTCTTCCAGGCCATCGGGCTGATGGACGAGTCCTATTTCCTGTACTACGAGGAGACCGACTTCTGCCGCCAGGCGCGGCTGGCCGGCTGGGACTGCTGGTACGTGCCTCAGAGCCGCGTCATGCACATCGCCGGGCAGAGCACCGGCGTAACCGCCAAGACCGACCGGCCCAAGCGCCTGCCGGCCTACTGGTTCGAATCGCGCCGGCGCTACTTCATCAAAAACCACGGCCGCTTGTATGCCGCGTGCACGGATGTGCTGTGGATGGCAGGCTATGCCCTGTGGCGACTGCGCCGGCTGATCCAGCGCAAGCCCGACACCGACCCGCCGCACCGCCTGGCCGACTTCTTCAAGCATTCAGCGCTGTGGCAGTCCCGCATCGACGTGGGGGTGGTCCCGGCCAGCAGTTCCCATTGAATTTTGCGTGCCGGCGCCACAGGTACCGGCATGCACGCTGTGATTCATCAAAAGAAAAAGAAACACAACGAGACAAAACAAACAATAACAACCAAAACCAAGATCAAGATCAAGATCGAAAGAGAAGTGATGAGCGAAACCCCGAAAGAAACCATCTACGTGACCCGGCCCGCACTGCCGCCGTTGCAGGAATTCATGCCCTACCTGGAGCGCATCTGGCAGAGCAAGGTCCTCACCAACGAAGGTCCCTTCCACCACGAGCTCGAAGCAGCCTTGTGCGACTACCTCGGGGTCAAGCACATCTCCCTGTTCACCAACGGGACGATCGCCCTGATCACGGCCCTGCAGTCCCTGAACATCCAGGGCGAGGTGATCACCACCCCGTTCTCCTTCGTGGCCACCTCGCATTCGCTGGTGTGGAACGGCATCCAGCCGGTGTTCGTCGACATCGACCCCGTCAGCCTCAACATGGACCCGGCCAAGATCGAGGCTGCCATCACGCCGCGTACCTCGGCCATCATGCCGGTGCACTGCTACGGCCGGCCCTGCGACGTCGAGGCGATCCAGGCGATCGCCGACCGCCACGGCCTGAAGGTCATCTACGACGCGGCGCATGCCTTCGGTGTCACCGGCCCCGACGGCAGCGTGCTCAACCATGGCGACCTGTCCATCATGAGCTTCCACGCCACCAAGGTGTTCAACACCTTCGAGGGCGGCGCCATCGTCTCGCATGACGCCCAGGCCAAGCACCGCATCGACGAGCTGAAGAACTTCGGCATCATCGACGAGGTGACGGTCGACATCGCCGGCATCAACGGCAAGATGAGCGAGTTCAATGCGGCCTTCGGACTGCTGCAGCTCAAGCATGTGGACAAGGCCATCGCGGCGCGGCGCGAGATCGACACGCGCTACCGCCAGATCCTGGGCCCGGTGCAGGGCATCGAGTGCATGGGCGCCCCCGAGCTGGCGGGCTGGAACTGCGCCTATTTCCCGGTGCTGATCAAGCCCAGCTACGGCCTGAGCCGTGACGAGGTGTATGAACTGCTCAAGGCCCGTGGCATCCATGCGCGGCGCTACTTCTATCCCCTGATCTCGACCTTCCCGACCTACAGCGACCTGCCGTCCTCCCGTCCGGCCAATCTGCCGGTGGCCACCGAGATGGCTTCGCAGATCATCTGCCTGCCCATCTACCCGGACCTGTCCCTGGACGACCAGATGCGCATCTGCGACTTCCTCGTCACCCACGGCGCCTCCTGAGCGGCATGGTGCACCCAGCGGCAGTCACTGACCCTCACTTTTTCCGCGGCCGGCCTGCAGGAGCGTCCCGGCATGTTTGAGCGTTTGCACACCTGGCCGCTGGGCGAGGTCTGGCGCTGCGATCTGGCGGCCGCGCCGGATGACGCGGCCGCGTGGGCCGTGCTCTCCGCAGCGGAGCAGACCCGTGCACGGCGCTTCGCCTTCGAGCACCATCGCCGCCGCTTCGTGGCCGCGCACGCGGCCCTGCGCCGCCTGCTGGCCGACACCCTGGGCGAGCGCCCCGAGGCCCTGGTCTTCGATGCCGGGCCTTACGGCAAGCCCTTCCTGCCGGGCGCACCGCGGCTGCATTTCAACCTCAGTCACAGCGACGACAGCGCGCTGGCGGTGATCTCCTCCCAGGTGGAGGTAGGCATCGACATCGAGCACCAGCGCGAGTTGCGCGATGCCCATGGCCTGGTGCAGCGCCATTTCAGCGAAGCGGAGCAGGCGGCCTGGTTCGCGCTGCCGGTGTTGGCGCGGCAAGCGGCCTTCCACGAGGTGTGGGCGCGCAAGGAGGCTTGTGTCAAGGCCCTTGGATGGGGATTGAGTCTGCCGTTGGAGACCGTTAACGTCGGCTGGTCGACGCCTTCGTCCTCACCCGCGTCGGCTGACGCTTCGCATTCCCTTGACCTGCATGTGAGCCTGCCGGATGGTGGCCGCGCGGGTCTGGGTGTTTTTTCCTTGCACCTGGCGCCGGACTGGGCCGGTGCCGTGGCGTGGGTCCATCCTTCCGCGCCGCGATAACCCAACACAACCTTGCCATGAGCCAAGACAAGCAGGCCCACGAGCTGATCTTGCTGCCCTCCGTGCTGGCCCAGAAGGGCCCCAACGGCGGTTGGGTCCTGACCCAGAAATTCATCAACGGCGCGGCCGAATACGCCAAGTGGTGGCCCGGTCCGGTGACCACGCTGGTCCACGTGAACGACCGCGCCAGCTCCGACATGGACCACGTCGAGGTCCAACCGGGCCAGCTTCCCTTCTCGCTGGAGCGGCGCCCCGAGTCCGAAGAGGCCTTTGCCCAGCGCCTGCGCTCGGCGGCGGTGGTGCTGGCCTTCCTGTCGGCAGCCGAACTGCGCACGGCCGAGATCTGCCGGCGCGAAGGCGTGCCGCTGGTGTACGTCAGCGAATATTCGCTCCAGACCGAAAAGCAGATCCTGGACGCCGAGGTGACCAACCCCCTGGTCCGCCTGCGTCGCAAGTGGTGGGTGACACAGCTGGAGAAAAAACGCCGCGCCGTGCTGACCCAGGTGGCCGGCATCCAGTGCAGCGGCGCGCCCACCTTCGACGTCTATCGCCACATCAACCCCAACGCGATGATCTTCTTCGACAGCCGGGTCCCGCTGGCCAACGTCGTCGACGACCACCGCCTGGCGCGCAAGGCGGCCGAGCTGCGTGAGAACAAGCCACTGCGGCTGGCCTTCGGCGGGCGCCTGATCAAGATGAAAGGCGCGCAGGACCTGCCGGCCTTCGCCCACGAGCTGCGGCGCCTGGGCGTGCGTTTCACGCTCGACATCTACGGCGGCGGCGTCCTGGAGGAATCGCTGCGGCGCGACATCGAGGCCCTCCAGCTGCAGGACTGCGTGCGGCTCGGGGGCGTGCTTGATTTCGAGCGCCAGTGGGTGCCTCTGCTGAAGGAGCGGGTGGACCTGTTCATCTGTCCGCATCCACAGGGTGATCCGTCCAGCACCTACCCCGAGGTGATGGCCTGCGGCGTGCCCATCGCGGGCTATGACAACGAGGCGTTCAAGCGCATCGTGGACTACGCCGGGGCGGGCTGGCTCTCGCCCATCGGCCAACCGACTAAACTTGCGGCCATCGTGGCCCGTCTTGACCAGCGGCGCGAGGAGATCATCGCTGCGTCGGTCAAGGCTCGACAATTTGCGCGGGACCATGCTTTCGAGGTCACTTTCCAGGCTCGTGTGAACCATCTGGTTCGCCTGAGCCGCCTGCCTCCCGCGCTCAAGGAGGCGCGCACTTTGCTTAAGAGTGCGTAACGCACCGGTTGGGTTCGCCGGTGCGGTTTGGTTCGGCAGACAGACCGCCGTTCACCGGCGCGGAGCATCCGCTCGGCGCTGATGGGTCGACGCGGTTTTTTTTCGCATGCAACACAACGAGGGAAGTAATTTATGCACATCAATAAAGCGATTTTTCCTGTGGCAGGCCTGGGTACCCGTTTCCTGCCGGCCACCAAGGCGCAGCCCAAGGAGATGCTGCCGGTGGTCGACAAGCCGCTGATCCAGTACGCCGTGGAAGAGGCGTATGCCGCCGGGGTGCGCGAGATGATCTTCGTCACCGGCCGCCACAAGCGGCCCATCGAGGATCACTTCGACATGACCTTCGAGCTCGAGGTGGCGCTGGAGAACTCGCACAAGCACGAGCTGCTGGAAGTGGTGCGCAGCGTCAAGCCGGATGACATGGAGTGCATCTACGTGCGCCAGGCGCAGGCCCTGGGCCTGGGCCACGCCGTGCTGTGCGCGCAGCGCCTGATCGGCAACGAGCCTTTCGCCGTGCTGCTGGCCGACGACCTGATGGTGGGCAAGCCGCCGGTGCTGTCGCAGATGGTGGAGCAGTACGCGGAGTGGCGCGCCTCGATCCTGGCGGTGCAGGAGGTGCCCGAGGAGCACACCCGCCGCTACGGCATCATCGCCGGCACGCCCGTCACCGACCGTGTGATGGACGTCAGCCGCATCGTCGAGAAGCCCGCGCCGGCCGATGCGCCCTCGCGCCTGGGCGTGGCGGGCCGCTACATCCTCACGCCGGGCGTGTTCCACGAGATTGCCAACCAGCCGCGCGGCGTGGGCGGTGAGATCCAGCTCACCGACGGCATCGCAGGCCTGCTGCGTCGCGAGAAGGTGTTCGCATACCAGTACGAGGGCAAGCGCTACGACTGCGGCAGCAAGGAAGGCTTCCTGGAGGCCAATGTCGAGCTGGCCTTGATCCACCCGCAGCTGGGTGCCGGGTTCCGCGAGTACCTGAAGACGGTTCAGCCCTGAGCCGTGCGATGAGCCCCTTCCCCTGATGGGAAGAAGCCCTCCCTGCTG
>CBINPE010000150.1:0-12005 GCA_966252435.1 uncultured Burkholderiales bacterium
GCAGCGTCTCGAACAGGCGCACGCCGAAGGCGATGTTGTCGTAGATCGACATCGGGAACGGCGTCGGCTTCTGGAACACCATGCCGACCTTGGCGCGCATCAGGGAGACGTCCTGCTTGGACTCGAGGATGTTCTCCCCGTCCAGCAGGATCTGGCCTTCGGCGCGCTGCTCGGGATAGAGCTCGAACATGCGGTTGAAGGTGCGCAACAGGGTCGACTTGCCGCAGCCCGAGGGGCCGATGAAGGCGGTGACCTTCTTCTCCGGGATGTCCATGCTGATGTTCTTCAGCGCATGGAACTTGCCGTAGAAGAAGTTCAGGTCGCGGATCGAGAGCTTGATCTTCTCTTCGACGGGCACAGCCACTTTCTTGTCCATGGATTCACTTCCTCCACATCTCAATCACTGTTTGTTCCGGAAAAACGAGCGCGCCACGATGTTGAGCACCAGCACGCCGATGGTGATCAGGAACACCCCGGCCCAGGCCAGTTGCTGCCAGGTGTCGTAGGGGCTCATGGCGAACTTGAAGATCCGCACGGGCAGGCTGTCCATCGAGCGCCAGATGTTGGTGGCCCAGAACTGGTTCGAGGCCGCGGTGTAGAGCAGCGGCGCGGTCTCCCCGGCGATGCGGGCCAGCGCCAGCAGCACCCCGGTGATGACACCCGAGCGGGCGGCCTTGAGGGTGATGCTCAGGATCACCTTCCACTTGGGCGCGCCCAGCGCATAGGCGGCCTCGCGCAGTCCGTTGGGCACCAGCCCGAGCATGTTCTCGGTGGTGCGCAGCACGACCGGGATGACGATCAGCGACAGCGCGATCACCCCCGCCATGCCCGAGGAGCTCTTCATCGGCAGCACCACCACCGTGAAGACGAACAGGCCGATCACGATCGAAGGCGCGGACAGCAGGATGTCGTTGACGAAGCGGGTGGCACGGGCCAGCCAGTTCTTCTGACCGTACTCGGCCAGGTAGATGCCCGCCATCACGCCGATGGGCGTGCCGACCAGGGTGGCCAGCGCCACCATCACGAACGAGCCGAAGATCGAGTTGGCCAGGCCGCCGGCCTCGTCAGTGGGCGGCGGCGGCGGGGTCATCTCGGTGAAGATGGCCATCGACAGGCCACCCAGGCCGAGCCGCGCGGTCTCGATCAGGATCCAGGTCAGCCAGAAGAGGCCGAAGGCCATGGCCATCAGCGACAAAGTCAGGGCCACGGCGTTGACCAGCTTGCGCCGGCGGTGCATGGCCAGGCGCGAGGGGTCGACCGGGGTGGGCGTGGTGGCAACCTTCATGCACGGCTCCCTTCGCTCTGCTTGAGCTTGGCCAGCAGCAGCTTGGACAGCGCCAGCACCACGAAAGTGATCAGGAACAGCACCAGCGCCAGGTACAGCAGCGATGCCTGGTGCAGGCTGGCATCCCCGGCCTCGCCGAATTCATTGGCCAGCGTCGAGGTGATGCTGCTGGCGGCCTGGAACAGGGAGGGCGTGATCTTGTTGGCATTGCCGATCACGAAGGTGACGGCCATGGTCTCGCCAATGGCGCGGCCCAGGCCCAGCATGATGCCTCCGACCACGCCGGTCTTGGTGTAAGGCAGCACCACCTTGAACACCACCTCCCAGGTCGTCGATCCCAGGGCATAGGCCGACTCCTTCAGCATGGGCGGCGTGACCTCGAACACGTCGCGCATCACCGAGGCGATGAAGGGGATGATCATGATGGCCAGGATGATGCCGGCCGACAGGATGCCCAGGCCGGCAGCCGGCCCGGCCACGATGTCGTGCAGCACCGGCACGTCGCCCACCCAGCGCTTCAGGGGCTGGTGCACGTAATGCGCCAGCACCGGGCTGAACACCAGCAGGCCCCACATGCCATAGACGATGGAGGGCACGGCGGCCAGCAGCTCCACGGCCACGCCCAGGGGGCGGCGCAGCCAGGCCGGCGAAAGCTCGGTGAGGAACAGCGCGATCCCGAAGCTCACCGGCACGGCGATCACCAGGGCGATCAGCGAGGTCGCCAGGGTGCCGACGATCATGGGCAGGCCGCCGAACACCTCGTTGGCCGGGTCCCACTCGTTGCGCCACAGGAAACTCACGCCATATTCGCGGATGGCGGGCATGGCGCCCACCAGCAGCGAACCGATGATGGCCACCAGCAGGCTCAGGGTGAGCAAGGCTGCCAGATGCGCCAGGAACGAGAACAGCTGGTCAGCCCAGGGAGAGGCCCGCCGCAGCGGCGGGGGCGATCCGAGGGGATCGGAACGTTGCATGGGATTGGTGGGGTAACGCGAAGAAGCGGGCAGTGTAGCGGCCACGGAGGTCCCCTCAACAAAAAGCAGCAGGGACCTGGTCGGGCCTGCTGCAGTTGGTACGACGGTAGGGCAAGGGCGCTGATCCTAAGTTCATCAGGGCTTACTTGGAGGCCACCGCCTTGCCAGTGCCGTCCTTCAAGCGGCCCCACTCCTTGCGGACCAGCACCTTGACGGAATCCGGCAGGGGCACATATTCGAGGTCGGTGGCCATCTTGTCGCCGTTGGCATAGGCCCAGTCGAAGAACTTCAGTGACTGGCTGGCCTGCTCCGGCTTGTCCTGCACCGCGTGCATCATGATGAAGGTGGCCCCCGACAGCGGCCAGGCCTCCTTGCCGGCCTGGTCGGTCAGCACCTGGTAGAACGACTGCGACCAGTTGGCCCCGGCGGCGGCAGCCTTGAAGGTGGTGTCGTCCGGCGCCACGAACTGGCCGTCCTTGTTCTTCAGCAGGGTGTAGGTCATCTTGTTCTGCTTGACGTAGGCGTACTCCACATAGCCGATGGAGTTGGGCAGGCGCTTGATGTAGGCCGCCACCCCTTCATTGCCCTTGCCGCCCGAGCCGGTCGGCCACTTCACGGCCGTGCCTTCGCCGACCTTGGCCTTCCACTCGGCGTTCACCTTGGACAGGTAGTTGGTGAAGATGAAGCTGGTGCCCGAGCCGTCGGCGCGGCTGACCACCTGGATGTCCTCCCCCGGCAGGGTCACGCCGGGGTTGATGGCGGTCAGGGCGGGATCGTTCCACTTGGTGATCTTGCCGAGGTAGATGTCGCCCAGCACCTGGCCGGTCAGCTTCAGTTGGCCGGGCTGCACCCCGGGAATGTTGACCACTGGCACCACGCCGCCCATCACGGTCGGGAACTGGATGAGCCCGTCCTTCTTCAATTCCTCGTCGGACAGGGGCATGTCGGAGGCTCCGAAGTCCACCGTCTTGCCACGAATCTGACGCAGGCCCGCGCCCGAGCCCACCGACTGGTAGTTGATGCGGGCGCCGCTGACCTTGTTGTAAGCATCCGCCCACTTCGCATACAGGGGTGCGGGGAAGGTGGCGCCGGCCCCGGTCACTTCCTGAGCTCCCGCACCAGCCATGCCGGCCACGGCACCGAGCGCCAGCGCGGCACGAACCACCAGGGAGGAATTCTTCTTCAACAGCAACATGCTCATGACAACCTTTCTGAACCCTTGAACAAGGAGGGATTTGGATGAGGAGGAATGTAGAAGGGGCATGTGACAGCCCCATGACAACGCGAGGACTGTCATATGACAGCCGTGACAGCCACGATGACAGCCGTTTTGAGGACCTGTTGAGCCCTGAAACCGCCTGAAATCAGCTTCAGGCGCTCAGGGCGTCGGCCAGGCGCCGGGCGCAGTCCTCGGCCTGGGCCGCCTGGCGGGCCTCCACCATGACACGCACCACCGGCTCGGTACCGGAGGGGCGGATCAGCACCCGCCCTTCGCTGCCCAGCTCGCCGGTGACCTCGGCCTGGGCCCGGATCAGGGCGGGCTGTTCGGCCCAGCGCTGTCCCGGCTGGAGACGCACGTTCAGCAGCACCTGGGGGAACAGGGTGACCTGCTCCAGGAGCTGGGCCAGCGACTGCCCGGTGCGCCGCACCGCATGCAGCATCTGCAGCGCGCTGACGATGCCGTCGCCGGTGGTGTGCTTGTCCAGCACCAGCAGGTGCCCGGAACCTTCCCCGCCCAGGGTCCAGCCGCGCACCAGGAGCTCCTCCAGCACATAGCGGTCGCCCACCTTGGCACGCACGAAGTCGACGCCGCGTGCCCGCAGCGCCTGCTCCACCGCCATGTTCGTCATCAGGGTACCGACCGCGCCCGGCACGGGCAGACCCTGGTCGAGGCGGTCCGCCACCATCACGTACAGCAGCTCATCGCCATTGAACAGCCGGCCGTCGGCATCCACCAGTTGCAAGCGGTCGGCATCGCCATCGAGTGCAATCCCATAGTCGGCCCCGTGCTCGCGCACTGCCTCGACCAGCGCCCCGGGCGCGGTTGCTCCGCAGCGGTCGTTGATGTTGAGCCCGTCGGGCTGGCAATGGATGGGGATCACCTCCGCCCCCAGTTCATGGAACACGTAGGGCGCGACCATGTAGGCGGCCCCATGGGCCCCGTCGACCACGACTTTCAAGCCCTTCAGCGACAGGTCGGCCCCGAAAGTGCTCTTGCAGAACTCGACGTAGCGGCCCTGGGCATCGTCGAGCCGGCGTGCACGGCCCAGGTAGACCGAGTCGACCCAGTGGGGCGTGTCCTGCAGGGCGGCTTCGACACTTTCCTCCCAGGCGTCAGGCAGCTTCTCGCCACGGGCCGAGAAAAACTTCACACCGTTGTCTGCGAAGGGGTTGTGCGAGGCACTGATCACCACCCCCAGGTCGAGCCGCAGGGCGCGGGTGAGGTAGGCCACCCCGGGCGTGGGCAGGGGGCCGGTCAGCACCACGTCCACCCCGGCGGAGGAGAAGCCGGCCTCCAGGGCCGATTCGATCATGTAGCCGGAGATGCGGGTGTCCTTGCCGATCAGCACCGCCGGCCGGTTGATGGTGCTCTTGAGGACGCGGCCGACGGCATGGCCCAGACGCAGCATGAAATCCGGGGTGATGGGGTCTTTGCCGACGGTGCCGCGGATGCCGTCGGTTCCAAAATAGGTTCTTTTCATGATGACCGGGAAACAAGGGGGAAAGGAGGACCCGCAACTGCTCAAACCCCCCGATTGTCATCCGGATGTGCCGTCCGGAAGCAGGCCCGCCGCGTGCCACATCTTGAGCGCATCCACCGTGGCTGCCACGTCGTGCACACGCAGCACGCGGGCACCCCGCAGCACCGCCGCCAGGGCCGCCGCCAGACTGGCGGGCAGGCGCTGCCCGGTGGGCCGGCCGGTGACCACCCCGAGGGTGGACTTGCGCGACCAACCCACCAGCAACGGAAAGCCCAGGGCCTGCAGCGTGGCCTGTTGCTGCAGCAGGGCCAGGTTGTGCGCCACTGTCTTGCCGAAGCCGATGCCGGGATCCAGCACGATGCGGCGGGCCGACACCCCCGCGGCCTGCACGGCCTGGGCCCGCGCCGCCAGAAACTCACCCACCTCACCCACCACGTCGCCATAGGTGGGATGCTGCTGCATGCCGGCGGGCTGGCCCTGCATGTGCATGAGGCACACCCCGCAGCCAGAGGACGCCACCGCCTCCACCGCTCCCGGCGAGCGCAGGGCGTGGATGTCGTTGATGATGTCCACGCCCAGGTCGAGCGCCCGCCGCATCACGCCAGGTTTGGTGGTGTCCAGCGAAACGGGGCAGTGCCAGGCCAGCACAGCCTGCAGCACGGGCTGGACGCGCCGCCACTCTTCGTCCTCGTCGACCGCTGCAGCCCCCGGACGGCTTGACTCGCCGCCGAGGTCAAGGATGTCGGCGCCCTCCGCCAGCAACTGCTCGCAGTGCTGAATGGCCGTCCCAGCTTCGTGGAACCGACCGCCATCAGAGAAGGAATCGGGCGTGAGGTTGACGATGCCCATGACCAGCGGCCTGCCCAGTTCCAGCAAGAAGCGCGTGGTCTGCCAGATGGGGGGCGAAGAAGGGAAAGCTGAGTGCGAAGAAGTCAACGCAGACTCCCATAAGACAAGAGGGGCTTGATCATCAATCAAGCCCCTCGCAGGATGAAGACCGGCAAAGTGTTCGACCCGCCAAGGTCTCCTGATCAGGCCGCTGCCGGCGCGCCATCCGCAGCCAAAGGCGAGGATGGCCCACTGGGCGGCTTGTTCGTGGGCACCCAATCCTTCGGGGGACGCGGTGGCTTGCCATTCATGATGTCATCCAACTGCTCGCCATCGATGGTTTCCCACTCGAGCAAGGCATTCGCGATGGCATGCATCTTGTCTTTATTGGACTCGATCAGCTTGCGTGCGACATCGTATTGCTCGTCCAGGATGCGACGCACTTCCGAATCAACCTTTTGCATGGTCTCTTCGCTGATGTTGGTGGTGCGGGTGACAGAGCGGCCCAGAAAGACCTCTCCTTCATTCTCCGCATACACCATAGGCCCGAGCGCATCCGTCATGCCGTAGCGCATCACCATGTCCCGTGCCAGATGCGTTGCCTTGTTGAAGTCGTCGGAGGCACCCGTGGTGCGCTGGTCCAAGAAAACCTCTTCGGCAATGCGTCCACCAAACAGCACGGATATCTTGCTCAGTGCCCACACCTTGTCATACCCGTAGCGATCCTTCTCAGGCAAGGTGAAAGTCACGCCCAGCGCTCGGCCACGAGGCACGATGGTGACTTTGTGCACCGGATCTGACTTGGGCAGCAGACGCCCGATCAACGCATGACCAGCCTCGTGGTAAGCAGTGCTCTTCAGCTCTTCCGGGTCCATCACGGCAGAGCGACGTTCTGGGCCCATGAAGATCTTGTCCTTGGCCATCTCGAAGTCCCGCATCTCCACGGTGCGGGCCCCACGGCGCGCCGCCATCAGAGCCGCTTCGTTGACCAGGTTGGCCAAATCCGCGCCGGACATGCCAGGCGTCCCACGGGCCAAAATGTTCGGATTCACGTCCTGCCCCACCGGCACCTTGCGCATGTGGACCGTCAGGATCTGCTCACGGCCCCGCACGTCTGGCAGCGTCACATACACCTGCCGGTCGAAGCGACCGGGACGCAGCAGGGCCGGGTCGAGGATGTCGGGCCGGTTGGTGGCGGCCATCACGATCACGCCCAGGTTGGTCTCGAAGCCATCCATCTCGACCAGCATCTGGTTGAGGGTCTGCTCGCGCTCGTCGTTGCCGCCGCCCAGGCCGGCACCGCGGTGACGGCCCACGGCGTCGATTTCGTCGACGAAGATGATGCAGGGGGCGTTCTTCTTGGCCTGCTCGAACATGTCGCGCACCCGGGCCGCACCCACGCCCACGAACATTTCAACGAAGTCGGAACCGGAGATGGTGAAGAACGGCACCTTGGCCTCGCCGGCAATGGCCTTGGCCAGCAGGGTCTTGCCGGTCCCCGGGGGGCCCACGAGGAGCACGCCGCGCGGGATGCGACCACCCAGCTTCTGGAAGCGCTGCGGGTCCTTCAGGAAGTCGACCAGTTCCTTGACCTCTTCCTTGGCCTCGTCGCAGCCCGCGACGTCGGCGAAGGTGGTGGCATTGTTCGCCTCGTCGAGCATGCGGGCCTTGGACTTGCCGAAGCTGAACGCCCCGCCCTTGCCGCCGCCCTGCATCTGCCGCATGAAGTAGATCCACACCCCGATCAACAGCAGCATCGGTCCCCAGGACACGAGGATGTTCATCAGGAGGGAAGGCTCATCGGGCTTCTTGACCTCGAACTTGACGCCGTTGGCGATCAGGTCGCCGGTCAGGCCCGGGTCGAGCCGGGTGCCAACCGAGCGCAGGGAGGTCTCGTCCGTGCGGGTGGCGCTGATCTCGACGCCACCAGGCACCTCCTGCAGGGTCACGCTCTTGATGCGCTTCTGCCGGACCTCATCCAGGAATTCGGAATACTGGACCTGCTTGCCAGGCGCCATGCCACGGTCAAATTGCTTGAAGACGGTGAAAAGCACCAGGGCAACCACCAACCAAACTGCAATTTTGGAAAACCATTGATTGTTCACCGCGTCTCCTTTTCAGGTCACAACACCAGAGTCGCGATCTGGGGCCTGTTCATAACCAAACGTCCACATAAAACCGTACTGGACCGATTTGGGGCTGATTCTATGCCACGCAAGCCCCCCGTATTCGGGGAGTGTGGCCTCCAAAAGGGTACTTATTTGCCCGCCCCGGTCGCGACCTGCCTCAGCCATGGGACTTGGGACCCAGCCCGACCAGAAAGGTTTCCGCCGACCGGTCGCGCGAGGCCTTGGGCTTGATCGGCTTGACGACCCGGAAACTGTCCTTGAACAGCTTGACGAGCTGGCTGTGGCCACTGCCATGAAAAACCTTGCATACCAGGGCCCCGCGCGCATGGAGATGCTGGAGTGCAAAAGACACCGCAAGTTCCACCAGATGCGCCACGCGGGCGGCGTCCGAGCTTTCGATGCCCGACAGGTTGGGGGCCATGTCGGACACCACCACGTCCACCGGCCGCCCGGCCAGCGCCGCCTGCAGCGCCTGCAGTACCGAATCCTCACGAAAATCGCCCTGGATGAAATGCACGCCCTCGATGGGCTCGAAATCCAGGATGTCCAGCGCGATCAGCGTACCGTCGAGCTGCCCGGCGGCCGCCCCGCCCGTTCCGCCGGCCTCCCGCGGCGCAAAGCGGCGCCGGATGTATTGGCTCCACGCCCCCGGGGCGGCGCCGAGGTCCACCACCACCTGCCCGGGCCGCAACAAACCCAGGGACTCGTCGATCTCCTTGAGCTTGTAGGCCGCCCGCGCCCGGTAGCCCTCACGTTGGGCCTGCTTGACGTAGGGATCGTTGACATGGTCGTTGAGCCACGCCTTGTTGATCTTTTTGCTTTTTGAGTTGATTTTCATGAGCAATCTTTCCCCTTTTTCCCAGAGGGAAAGCATGTCTGGCCCCCTGCCATGGGAAGGGGGCCAGACTGGGCGCGACAGTGATGAACAGCTGCCCTGTCACACGGACGAGGGCGTGTTGCACCGAGCCACGCCCCATAATACGGACCATGCCAGCCATCCAACTCACCCCTGCCCAGCGCAAGGACAAGCGCGCCGAGGCGCATCATCTCTCCCCCGTGGCCATGGTCGGCGCCGAAGGCCTGACCCCGGCGGTCGTCAAGGAAATCGACACCGCGCTCACGGCGCACGGGCTCATCAAGGTCCGCGTGTTCTCGGATGAGCGTCCCACCCGCGAAGAATTCTTGAACACCCTGGCTGAACGCCTCAACGCCGCTCCCATCCAGCACATCGGCAAGCTGCTGGTGCTGTGGCGGCCCATCCCCCCGAAGGAAAAAGCCGAGCGGGAAGACCGCATGCCGGGACCCCGGATGGTCAAGGTTGTGAAGTTCTCCAAGAGCGGCAACAACCGGCCGCAGGTGAAGAAGGTCAAGGTGCTGGGCAACATGCGACTGTCCGCCGGCGGTGAGCTCAAGCGGGCCCGCAAGCGCACGACCAGCATCAAGAAGACCGCCGCCAACTGACCTGTCACCCTGCCGGCGCACCTTGGCGCCGTCAGCACGACAGCCGCCACGCCAGCCAGCCCACCAGCAGAATCTTCAGCCCGAAGAAGGCAGCCGACAGGCCATGCAGGGCGCCGAACGACAAGCTCCCCTGCCCCGCCCGCGCCGCCACCATGAGCGGCTGCAGGGCGTAGTAACCTACCACGGTGCACAAGAGCACACCCAGCGCCACCCACAGGCGCCCGTCCGAGCCCATCCGCTCAGGGTCCGCCCAGCGGCGCAGGCCCATCACGAACAGCAGGGCCAGGCCCATGCTCAAGCCGGCCTCCTGGGCAAACAGTCGGGCCACCAGCGGGCCGGCTTCTTCCCGCGCCAACACGGCAAAAGCAGCTGGGGCCGCCAGACCGGCAAGGCACAGAAGCACCCCCAGCCAGGCGCCTGCCAGGCAGGCACCTACACGTTGGTACGCTGGCCGGGGCATGTTGTTGAACCGCTGCCGTCCGTCAGCGCTCAGACGTAGCGCACCTCGAGAATCTCATAGCGCTTGAGCCCGCCCGGAGCCTGCACTTCGGCCACTTCGCCGGCTTCCTTGCCGATCATGGCGCGGGCGATGGGCGAGCTGATGGAGATCAGGCCGAGCTTCAGGTCGGCCTCGTCCTCGCCAACGATCTGGTAGGTGACTTCCTCGCCGCCGCTCTCTTCCTCGAGGTCCACGGTCGAGCCGAACACCACGCGGCCGCCCGCGTCAAGCGAGGCGGGGTCGATGATCTGTGCGGTCGCCAGCTTGCCTTCGATCTCCTGGATGCGGCCTTCGATGAAGCCTTGCTTGTCCTTGGCGGCGTCGTACTCGGCGTTCTCCGACAGGTCGCCTTGGGCACGGGCCTCGGCGATCGCTTCGATCACGGCGTGGCGCTCCACGGTCTTGAGGCGGTGCAGTTCTTCCTTGAGTTTTTCAGCGCCGCGTCGGGTCAGGGGGATGGTGCTCATGGGGAATTCCTGGAACAAAAATGAAACCGCCGCCCAAAGAGGGACCGAGCCGGGCTCGGTCCTGGGTGGCGGCGGGTGTCGCGAAGAGGCCGAAAAACAGTTTAGTGCAATTCGGCGTGAAGCTGCTGCAGCGACATGACCACCAGGTCATCCTGGTGTTTCATGCCCTCCACCGCCGCCTCACACCCGGCCATGCTGGTGTAGTAGGTGATGCGGTGGGCCAGAGCCGCCTGGCGGATGTGGCGCGAGTCGGCGATGGCGGTGCGGGTCTCGTCCACCGTGGTGAAGACCAGCTGGATGTCACCCGCCTTGACCATGTCGACGATATGGGGGCGGCCTTCCTTCACCTTGTTGACGATCTTCACCGGCACGCCACCCTCGGCGATGGCCGCGGCCGTGCCCTTGGTAGCCACCAGCTCGAAGCCCAGGGCGTGCAGGTCGCGTGCCACCGCCACGGCGCGGGCCTTGTCGGTGTTCTTCACAGTGATGCACACCGTGCCCTTCGCCGGCAGGCGTGAGCCGGCGCCGAGCTGGCTCTTGAGCATGGCTTCGCCGAAGCTGCGGCCCGCGCCCATCACCTCGCCGGTCGAGCGCATCTCGGGCCCCAGGATGGGGTCGACGCCCGGGAACTTGTTGAACGGGAAGACGGCCTCCTTGACGCTGAAGTACGGCGGCACCACCTCGGCCAAGGGCGCGCCGCGCAGCCCCTTCTGGGACGACAGCGGCTGCCCGACCATGCAGCGGGCAGCGATCTTGGCCAGCGGCAGGCTGGTGGCCTTGGAGACGAAGGGCACTGTGCGCGAGGCGCGCGGATTGACCTCCAGCACGTACACCACGGCCTTGTCGCCCTCCCCCTGGATGGCGAACTGCACGTTCATCAGGCCCTTGACCTTCAGCGCCCGCGCCATCAGCACGGTCTGGCGGCGCAGTTCGTCCTGCAATGCAGCGGACAGCGAGTACGGCGGCAGCGAACAGGCCGAGTCGCCGGAGTGGATGCCGGCCTGCTCGACGTGCTCCATCACGCCACCGATCATCACACCCTGCGGGCCATCGGTGCCGTCGGCAATGCAGTCGACGTCGACCTCGATGGCGTCATCGAGGAAACGGTCCAGCAGCACGGGCGACTTCTCCGACACCCGCACCGCCTCGCGCATGTAACGCTCCAGGTCCTTGTCGCCATGGACGATCTCCATGGCCCGTCCGCCCAGCACGTAGCTTGGGCGCACCACCAGGGGATAGCCAATCTCGTTGGCCAGCACCAGGGCCTGCTCTTCGGTGCGCGCCGTGCGATTGGGCGGCTGCTTCAGGCCGAGCTCGTGCAGGAGCTTCTGGAAGCGCTCGCGGTCTTCCGCCGCGTCGATGCTGTCGGGCGAGGTGCCGACGATGGGCACGCCGGCCCGCTCCAGCTCGAGCGCCAGCTTCAGCGGCGTCTGGCCGCCGTACTGGACGATCACGCCGAAGGGCTTCTCCTTGTCGACGATCTCCAGCACGTCCTCCAGGGTGACGGGCTCGAAGTAAAGGCGGTCCGAGGTGTCGTAGTCGGTGGAGACGGTCTCGGGGTTGCAGTTGACCATGATGGTCTCGTACCCGTCCTCGCGCATCGCCAGGGCCGCGTGCACGCAGCAGTAGTCGAACTCGATGCCCTGCCCGATGCGGTTGG
>CBINPE010000151.1:0-12002 GCA_966252435.1 uncultured Burkholderiales bacterium
GGTTACTTTTTGGGCGATGCCAAAAAGTGACTGCGCTGTCGGGCGCAGTCCCGACATGGGGGCATGAATCAACTGTCACGAACTTCTTCCCCCCGAACCCAAGCATGCTTGCTGCGGGCGCAGGCTTCGATACCTCAGCCCGAACGGGGAGTGGTGGGCGGGGCGGTAGCAACTCTCGCTGACTGCGCACCCTTCGACAGGCTCAGGGCGAACGGGTGGTCGTGGTCGTGGTCGTGGTCGTGGCTGTCGTGGCTGTCGTGGTGGTACCAGCTATCACGATCTATCCACCAAAACCAGCCTGCTCGCTGCCAGAGCAGGTCTCGATACGCCCTCCGGCTTACCCTCCCCGAACTGGTCGAAGGGTCAGCCCGAACGGGGAGAGGCTCACCCCATGAGTCAAGGCGGCGTCGGCGCCACGGCCGCCTGCTGTTGCGGCGGCCGCAGGTGGACCACCGCGGACCCACCCTGCGCCTCATAGTCCTGCGACCCCGCGGCGCCCGCCACCTTGAATCCCTTCGCGCTCAGCAGGTCACCCACCGCACCGGCCCGATGGGCATGGTTGGACACCGTGAGGATCACGCGGTCGCGGGGGATGTAGGCCAGGTGCTTCTCGATGTCCTGGGTCTGGATGTTGAGGAAGGCTGGGAAGCTACCCTTGTCCGGCAGCTCGTCGGGCCGACGCACGTCGAGCACGACCAGCCGCTGCGGCTTGGCCAGCAGGGCGTCCACCGCCTGGCGGTCCAGCTGGCGCGTCTTGTACTTCCATTCGGTGGGCGCCGCGGGTGCGGACTGCGCCCAGGCGGAGGCACTGCCCAGGGCCCAGGCCATGGCCGTCACGGCCAGCAGGCTGCGTTGTCGTTGGTTGAAGAGGAAAGTCATGGTGTGCGTTCTCCAGTGAGGTTGAGGGCAAGACAAAAACAACCCCTCCTTTGCAACAAGCGCGCCAGAAGCGCTCCTCCCTGGGACAAGGCCCGCCGCCTGCTGCGATCCCAACACACCGGCCGTCCGGTTTCCAGCAGCCCATGCGCCGCGCTGCACCGCATGCAGCAGCCCGGCAAGCCGCGCACGGCCTGGCCCAGGCAGACAGGCACTGGCACGAACGCTGCTCTACGGCTGAGCCGCTCCGGCCCCACCCGCCTCCAGACCTCTTCACCCTGCTCCGATGTGGATTGTCCGACTCGCGCTCAGCCGCCCCTACACCTTCCTCGTGGCCGCCCTGCTGATCGTGCTGGGCCTGCCCCTGGCGTTGCGCAGCATGCCGGTCGACGTGTTCCCGGAGGCCGACATCCCGGTGGCGGCCATCCTGCTGAGCTACAACGGCCTGTCGGCCAAGGAAATGACCGACCGCATCGTCACCCCGGTCGAGCGCAACCTGGCCAACTCGGTCAGCGACATGGCGCACGTGGAGTCCCAGACCACCGCCGGCCTGGGCGTGATCAAGGTGTTCTTCCAGCCGCAGGTGGACTCCGCCACCGCCATCTCCCAGCTCGTGGCCAGCACCCAGGCCGCGCTGCGCTCCCTGCCGCCGGGGGCCTCGCCCCCCACCATCGTCAAGTACAGCGCCTCCAACCTGCCGATCCTGCAACTGGGCATCAGCAGCGCCAGCCTGTCCGACGGCGAGCTCAACGACGCTGCCTTCAACGACCTGCGGCCCCGCCTCATCACCATTCCCGGCGTGGCCGTCACCGCGCCCTACGGCGGGCGCTTCCGCCAGGTCTCGGTCGACCTGGACGGCCCGGCCCTGCTGGCCCACGGCATCACCCCGGTCGACGTTGTCAACGCGCTCAACGCGCAGAACCTCACCCTGCCCACCGGCACCGCCAAGATGGGCGACACCGAGTTCAACGTGGCGCTGAACGGCTCGCCGGGCACGCTGGCGGCACTGGGTGACATTCCCATCCGCGCCGTCAACGGCAGCACGGTGCTCGTGCGCGACGTGGCCCAGGTGCGCGACGGCAGCGCCCCCCAGACCTCCTTCGTGCGCCGCGACGGCGAGCGCGGCATCCTCATGACCCTGATGAAGAACGGCGGCGCCTCCACCCTCGACATCATCCGGGCCGCCTACCGGGTGCTGCCCCAGGCCCAGGCCAGCCTGCCGCCCGACGTGCAGGTCAGCGCCCTGGCCGACCAGTCGGTGTTCGTCACCGCGGCCCTGCACGGCGTGCTGGAGGAAGCCCTGATCGCAGCCGCCCTCACCGTCGCCCTGATCCTGCTGTTCCTCGGCAACTGGCGCAGCACCCTGGTCATCGCGGTGTCGATCCCCTTGTCGATCTTCAGTGCCATCGTGCTGCTGCACCTCAGCGGACACACCCTCAACATCATGACCCTGGGCGGCCTGGCACTGGCGGTGGGCATCCTGGTCGACGACGCCACCGTTGAGATCGAGAACGTGGAGCGCCACCTGCACCTGGGCAAGCCGGTGCAGCGCGCCATCCTGGACGGCGCCGCCGAGATCGCCACGCCGGCCCTCGTGTCGACGCTGTGCATCTGCATCGTGTTCGTGCCGATGTGGCTGCTCAGCGGCGTGGCCAAGGCGCTGTTTGTGCCGCTGGCCTGCGCGGTTGTCTACGCGATGCTGTCGTCCTACGTGCTCTCGCGCACCCTGGTGCCCACGCTGGTCCTGCTGATGATGCGCAAGCCGCAGGCGCTGGGCACGCCCTCCGCGGGCCGGCTGCAGCGCTGGCACCAGGCCTTCGACCGCCGCTTCGAACACCTGCGCACCGCCCACGCCACACTGCTGCATGCCCTGCTGCAGCGTCGCCGGCTCGCCGGCGGCCTCTTCCTGGGCTTCTGCGGCACCTCGGTCGTCGTGCTGGGCCTGCAGCTCGGGCACGACTTCTTCCCGACCGTCGACGCTGGTCAGATCCGCCTGCACGCACGCGCGCCCGTGGGCACCCGCATCGAGGAGATGCCCCTGCTGAGCGAGCACATCGAGACGCGCATCCGGGGCCTGATTCCGGGCGACGAGATCGCCAGCGTGATCACCATCGCGGGCGGCCCCTACTCGCCCTACAACACGCTCTACAACAACAACGGCACCTACGACACCAGCGACATCGAATTCCTGATCGCGCTCAAGCCGGGCCGCCGCACCACGCAGGCCCACGTGCGCGCGCTGCGCGCCGCCCTGCCGCGCGATTTCGCGGGGGTCGAGTTCTTCTTCCAGCCGGCCGACATGGTGAGCCAGACGCTGAACTTCGGCCTGTCGGCGCCCATCGACATCCAGATCAGCGGCACGCGCGGCGCGGAGAACCTGGCCCTGGCCTCGCGGCTGCTCAAGGCCGTGCAACAGGTTCCCGGTGTGGTGGACGCCCACGTGCACCAGCGCTTCAACCGGCCCACGCTGGCCCTGGAGATGGACCGCGCGCGGCTGCTGCAGACCGGCCTGCAGGCGCGCGACATCGCGCAGAACCTGCTGGTCAGCCTCAGCGCCAGCTTCCAGACCGCGCCCACCCAGTGGCTCAACCCCGGCAACGGCAGCGTTTACAACGTGGCCGTGCAGACCCGGCCGCACGAGATCGACAGCCTGGAGGCGCTGCTGGGCCTGCCCGTCAACCCACCGGGGGGCGGGCGGGCGCCGCAGCTGCTGGGCGACGTCGTCGAAGTGAAGCCGACGGCGCAGCAGGCCGTGGTCTCGCACTACAACATCACGCCGGTGATCGACATCCTTGCCGGGGTCGACGGGCGCGACCTGGGCGGTGCGCACACCGAAATCGAGCGGCTCATCGACGGCCTGCGCGCCGAGCTGCCGCGCGGCACTGAGATCACGGTGCGCGGCCAGGTGCAGACCATGCGCCAGGCCTTCGCCGAGCTGGGCCTGGGGATCCTCGTGGCGATGGTGCTGGTGTACCTGCTCATCGTCGTGAACTTCCAGTCCTGGCTGGACGCTTTCATCATTGTCACGGCCCTGCCCGGGGCGCTGGCTGGCATGGCCTGGATGCTGTTCCTGAGCGCGACCCCCTTGTCCGTGCCCGCCCTGACAGGGGCCCTCATGACGGTGGGCGTGGCCACCGCGAACAGCATCCTCGTGGTGTCGTTCGCACGTCAACGGCTGGCGCAGGGTGCGAGCGCTGCGGCCGCTGCCCTGGAGGCCGGCGCCACCCGCCTGCGCCCAGTGCTGATGACGGCCCTGGCCATGGTGATCGGCATGGTCCCGATGGCCCTGGGCCTGGGCGACGGCGGCGAGCAGAACGCGCCGCTGGGCCGCGCGGTGATCGGCGGGCTGGTGCTGGCGACGGTGTCGACGCTGCTGTTCGTGCCACTGGTGTTCGCGGCCTGCCACCGGCGCCCTGCGCCACCGCCTGTCCCTGGGCTGCCGGTGCCCTGACGCGGACTTCCTTCCTTCTTTCTTGCTTGCCTCCTCCATGACCGACCTGCCGGACTGCGACACGCCATGAAATCAGACCTTCCTGCCTCTCTGGCCGACCCCCGCGCCACCTTGCGCCGCGCTGCGTGGCTGGCCGGCCTGCTGCTGGCGGCGCTGGCCGCGGGCGCGGGGCTGCGGGCGCACGCCGCGGCCCGCCAGGCCCGCGAGCTGGCGCAGACCACCTCACAGCAAGCCGTGCGCAGCGTGCGCACCGACACCCCGCGCACCGGGCCGGGCCGGCGCACCCTGAGCCTGCCCGGCACCTTGCGCGGCCACACCGAGGCGGCGTTGCACGCACGCACCAGCGGCTACGTGGCCAGCTGGACCAAGGACATCGGCGACCGTGTACGCCAGGGCGAGCTGCTGGCCGTCATCGACGCACCCGAAGCCGACCACGAGCTGCTGCAGGCCAGCGCGGCGCGCGACCAGGTCCAGGCCCGGCTGGGGCTGGCCCGGTCTTCGCTGGCGCGCTGGGAGGGCTTGGGCGACATCGTGTCGCAGCAGGCCCTGGACGAACGGCGTGCCCTCCTGCGCCAGGGCGAGGCCGACCTCGCCGCCGCCGAGGCCAACCTGCAGCGCCTGAACCAGCTGAAGGCGTTCCGCCGCATCGTGGCGCCGTTCGACGGCGTGGTGGTGCGGCGCAACGTGGAGATCGGTGGCCTGGTGGCGGCGGGCAACAACGGTGCGGGCCGCGAGCTGTTCCAGCTGGCGCAGACCGATCCCCTGCGCGTGACCGTGGCGGTCCCGCAGGTGCATGCTGGCGGCGTGCATGTCGGCCAGGAGGCCACCGTGCAACTGACCGAGCGCCCTGGCGCGTTGTTGAAAGGCCGGGTGGCCCGCACGGCCGGCGCGGTCGACACCGACAGCCGGGCCATGGCTGTCGAGATCGAGCTGCCCAACCCTGAGGGACGGCTGCTGCCGGGCGCCTACGTCGAAGTGGGCCTGAGCCTGCAGGGCGAGGACGCTGCGCGGCTGACGGTGCCTGCCGGCGCCGTGCAGTTCCGCCAGGAAGGCCCCCGCCTGGCCACCGTCGATGCACGGCAGCGCGTGCTGTGGCGCAGCGTCAAACTCGGCCGCGACCTTGGCAAGACGGTGGAGATCCTGTCCGGCCTGAGCGCCGCCGATCGCATCGTGCTGAACCCGCCCGACACCCTGGAAGAAGGAGAAACCGTCGTCGCCACGTCAGCGCCTGCGCCTGCGCCTTGAGGAGTGGTGGGCCGCCGCAGGCCCCCTCAAGGCAACGCCTCGTACAACTCCAGCGGCAACCCATCCGGGTCGGCGAAGAACACGAACCGCCGCTGCGTGTACTCGTCCACCCGGACCTCCTCGACCCCGATCCCCTGGGCCTCCAACGCCGCCTTGCAAGCCGCCACGTCCTGCACTTCGAAGGCCAGGTGCCGCAGGCCGCGTGCTTCCGGGTACGAGGGCCGGGGCGGCGCGTCGGGGAAGGAGAACAGCTCCACCTGCGAGCCGTCCGGCAGCGCCAGGTCCAGCTTGTAGGAGCGGCGTGCGGCCCGGTAGTGCTCGGCCACCACGCGCAGGCCGAGGCACTCGGTGTAGAAGCGCTTGGACACCTCGTAGTCGGAACAGATGATGGCGGCGTGGTGGATGCGTTGCAGCTGCATGGCAAGGGGGCGGGCTGTCGAAACCCTCATGATGCCTCACCACCCGTCTGCGCCCGCGCACCGCCCCCGCGATGACGCGTCGATGAACGCGCGATGCGCCTCCCCCCGGGTGTTGCCATCCCAACACCCCGCCCTGCCACTGCACACCGCCCAACAGCCTTCCCCGCCCCACCCCCGCCAAGCTGCACCGGACACAGCAAAAAGACTGGCACACCTTTCGCGTCTGCCTGGAGGTCCTCCACCTTCTTCATTGCCGGAGCCTTTCAGTGAACCGACCCTCCTTGCGCACCCGCGCCCTCGCCACGGCCGCCAGCGGACTGACCCTGTTCCAGCTTGCCGCCCTGGCCCAGGCCCAAACGCCGGCGCCGCCCCCGCCAGCCCAGGCTGACCAGGCCGACCAGGCCACCACGGACGCCCGCACCCCGGCCACCAAGGCCGACATCCAGGGCCTGCGCACCGACCTCGAGAACTACAAGTACGAACAAGCCCGAGCCGCGGAGCGCAACCGCGCGCAGACCACGCGCAACACCAAGATCACCGGCACCGTGCAACTGCGCGCGTCCTGGCAGAACCCCGCCACCCCGGCCGGCGTGGCCACCGGGGCCACCAGCGGCAACACCACCTACCAGGCCCTGCCGCGCGGCACGAGCTTCGACGTCAACTCGGCCACCCTGGGCTTCGCCGGCAACCTCTACAAGGACTACAAGGAAGGCAGGGACCTCACCTATGCGCTGGGCTTCGCCTATGCCAGCAACCAGACCGGTAACCCCAGCCTTGCCAGCAGCGCCACCCGCACCCTCGGCGCGGCCGCGCCCAACGGCAGCCAGGTCAACCTGACCAATGCCTACCTCACCTACAGCTTCCAGCCCACCAACGGCGGGCAGGAAGAGGCCAAGGGCACGCTCACCTTCGGCCAGCAGCTGGTTCCCTTCGGCCTGGAGGCCCAGGCCGACGAGGAGGTGCGCCCCGTCATCAACTCGGCGCAGTTCTCCACCACCCTCAACGGCATCAGCCAGCGCCAGATCGGCCTCATCTACCGCGGCGACGCCTTCGTCGACGTGGACTACACCAACAACTACCGCCAGGCCCTGCTCGAATACGCCTTCGGCGTGGTCAACGGCGCCGGCCCCAACAAGTCCGACAACAACGGCAAGAAGGACGTGCTGGGGCGGGTCGTGTTCACCGTGCCGGCCGACTACACCAGCTGGCTGCGCCAGATCCGGCTGGGCGCCTCGCTCTACCGCGGCACCGGCAACCTGGCCAACACCACCAGCAACGCGGTGGTGCAACTCTCCGACAGCCGCGTCAAGGGCTTCGACGCCAGCTGGACGCACCTGCCCTACGCCATCTCGTACGAATACGCGCAGGCCGCGGACGACGCCCTGCTCGGTGCCGCCACCGCGGCCACGGCCACCTCGCCCACCTTCGTGCGCAAGGCCCGAGGGCAGTACATCAACTTCGCCTACACCTGGGGCGAGCAGTTCCTGGCCAGCGAGAAATCGGTGGCCAAGTACGACGACCGCTGGCCCAAGTCCTACCAGGCCTTCGTGCGCTTCGACACCTTCGACGCCGACACCCGCGCCGCCGCGGTCGGCGACAAGACCCTCATCACCACGCTGGGCCTGAACGCCTTCTTCGCCGAGACCACCAAGCTGCAGCTCAACCTGCTGCGCATCCGCAACGACGCCCCCGCCACCGGCTACAGCACCAACCGCCCGCGCGCCGCCAACGGCGTCCAGCTGCAGTTCCAGTACGGCTTCTGAGCCTGCTTCCTCCCGACCCTTTTCCCTGGAGCCTCCGCCATGAAACGACGCACCTTCGTGACTTCCGCGCTGGTCAGCGCACCCTTCATCAACCTCCTGCCGATGGGCGCGCGTGCCCAGGACGCCAAGCCCGCCACGCTGCGCATCAGCTTCCCCGGCGCCGGCACCGGTGGGCGCCCGATCGTTGGCGGCTCCTACCCCGCCAACGCGCACCTGCTGCGCGAGATCGACGACGAGTTCAAGGCCGACGGCATCAAGGTCGAATGGAAGCACTTTCCAGGCGCCGGCCCGGCCCTGAACGAATCCTTCGCCAACGGCCTGACCGACTTCGCCTTCGGCCACGGCGACCTGCCGCTGATCGTGGGCCGCTCCACGGGCCTGAAGCACAAGATCCTGCTGTCCTCGGGCCGTGGCGGCGGCAGCTACTTCGTCGTTCCTTCCGGCTCCACCGCCAAGACCCTGGCCGACCTGCGGGGCAAGCGCATCGCCACCTTCAAGGGCACCGCTGGCCAGCTCACCACCTACCGCTGGTTCGACCGTTTCGGCCTGAGCGACAAGGACTTCAAGGTCATCAGCCTGGACAGCGACTCGACCCTGGCCGCCCTGTCCACGGGCGACATCGACGGCACCGTGCGGGCCCCCTTCGACCTCGAGGCACGCGGCGTCGCTCGCCGCATCCAGGAGATCCTTGACGACCCCACCATCACCCGCCCGGGCACCGTGTGGGTGAGCGAGGAGTTCGAGAAGCGCTACCCGGCCATCGTGCAACGTGTCGTGACGCGCGCGGTGAAGGTCGCGCACTGGAGCACCCAGCCGGCCAACCGCGAGAAGCAGTACCAGCTCTGGGCCACCTCCGGCACACCCTACATCGACTACCAGCGCGAGTGGGAGCGCACCACCGACCTGCGCAACCGCATCAACCCGCTGCTTGACGACTACTACCGCGCCAGCATCCAGAACTCGATCGAGGAGGTGAAGAAGTACAAGCTGGTGCGCCGCGACGTGGCCTTCGACAACTGGCTGGAGCCGAAGTACCTCCAGCAGGCCCTGAAGGACCTGCAGCTGGAAGATTACTGGCCCCAGCAGGGCGCCGACGGCAAGACCAAGACGCCGGGCCGCAAGCTGCCCGACGTGGCTTGACACCCTCTTTCTCACCCCACTGCCCGCCATCCTCCTGCCCCGCCATGACCACGTCCACCGAGCCTGCCCCGCCTTCGTCCGTCGCCCCCGCCCTGGTCCGCCACGCGCTGCGCCTGTCGATCGGCCTGATCCTGCCGGCCCTGCTGTATGGCCTGTGGACACACGCAGTGCGAGCGCGCTGGCTGCCGGAGCAGATCCTGCCGGCACCGGCGCTGGTGTGGGAGTCGGCCGTGGCGCTGTGGGACTCGGGCGAGCTGGCGATGCACCTGGCAGTGAGCGCCCGCCGGGTGGCCTGGAGCCTGCTGCTGGGCGGGGCGGCCGGCCTGGCGCTGGGGGTGTCGATGGGGTTGTCACGCAGTGCGCGTGCCTACCTGCTGCCGAGCTTCCACGTGGTTTCGCAGTTCCCGGTGCTGGGCTGGGTGCCGCTGCTCATCATCGTGGCAGGCATCGACGAGGCCTTGAAGGTGTCGGCCATCTCCATCGCCGTGGCGGTGCCGGTGGCCACCCAGGCGCTGCGCGGCATTGAGCAGATCCCGCGGTCCCTGTTCGAAGTCTGCCGCGTCCACCGGCTGACACCTTGGCAGGTGTGCCTGCGGCTGGTGCTCCCGGCCGCCGCGCCGAGCCTGTTCAACGGCTTGCGCCAGGCGGTGATGCAGGCCTGGCTGACGCTGGTGTTCGTGGAGCTGCTGGCGTCGAGCGAAGGCATCGGCTACCTGATGGTGTGGGGCCGGCAGCTCGCCCAGCTCGACCTGGTGGTGCTGGGCATGGCGGTGATCGGGCTGGTCGGCGTGCTGCTCGACCTGCTCCTGCGCGCCGTGGAATCCCGCCTGGCGCACTGGCGCCGCCATGCCTTCTGACCCTCTTTCCTTCATCCTCCGGAGCCCCCTCATGAACACCCTCGCCCATCCCCATCCTTCCCTGCCCGTGGCACCCCGCCACCGCACGACGCACAGTGCACCGCACGGGCATCCTTCGCTGGCGGCCTTGCCGTGGCGTGGCGCGATCCTGCCGCTCGGCGTGCTGGCAGTGTGGTGGCTGGCCACCGGGCTGGGCTGGGTCGACACCCGCCTGATCGTGCCACCGCAGCGCGTACTGACGGCGGCGTTGCAGACCCTGCGGGACGGCTCGTTCTACGAAGGCGTGGCCTGGAGCCTGTGGCGCGACCTGTCCGGCTTCGTGCTGGGCAGCGCGGCCGGGCTGCTGCTGGGCGGGTTGATGGGCGTCTCGCGCCTGGCCGACCGCCTGCTCGGCCCGACCTTCCACACCCTGCGCCAGGTCTCGCTGTTTGCCTGGCTGCCGCTGCTGTCGACCTGGCTGGGCTACGGCGAGCTGTCCAAGCTCGTGTTCATCGCCCTGTCGGCCCTGTACCCCGTGGCGCTGGGCACCCTCGAGGGCGTGCGCGGCGTCAGCCTGGCGCACGCCGAAGTGGCCCGGGTCCACCAGTTCACGCGCTGGCAGCTGCTGTGGCGCCTCATCCTGCCCTCGGCTGCGCCGCAGATCGCCACCGGCCTGCTGCTCGGCCTGGTCTATGCGTGGATGGCCACCATCGGTGCCGAGTTCCTGCTGGCCAACTGGGGCCAGGGCCTGGGCAACCTGGTCATCAAGGCGCGCGCGGCCTTCAACATCGAGCTGCTGCTGGTCGGCATTGGCGTAATCGGCCTGGTGGGCAGCGTTCTGCAGCACCTGGCCCGCTGGCTGGAGCGCAGGACCCTGCGCTGGCGCGCCGGCGCTGTCGCCTGAACCCTGCTCTCCGCCCTTTCCACACCACCAAGGACCTCGCCATGACCGAAGCCGGCACACTCGACATCCGATCCCTGCACAAGCGCTACCAGGCCCTGCCCGTGCTGGACGACATCTCACTGACCCTGCGGCCTGGCGAGTTCGTCAGCGTCGTGGGCCCCAGCGGCTGCGGCAAATCCACCCTGCTGCGGTTGCTCATTGGCCTGGAGGCCGACTACCAGGGCGAGATCCGCCTCGACGGGCAGCGCATCCGGGGCACCAGCCTGGACCGCGGCATCGTCTTCCAGGAACACCGGCTGTTCCCTTGGCTCACCGTGTCACAGAACATTGGCCTGGGCCTGCTCAACGCGGCAGACCGCAGCGCGCAGGCCAAGCGAGACGCCGTGCGCGAGCACATTGCGCTGGTGGGGCTGCAGGGCTTCGAGGACGCCTACCCGCACCAGCTCTCGGGCGGCATGTCGCAGCGGGTGGCGATCGCGCGGGCCCTGGTCAACCGGCCCCGGGTGCTGCTGCTGGACGAGCCCTTCGGTGCGCTCGACACCCTGACCCGAACGCACCTGCAACAAGAGCTGCAGCGCATCTGGCAGGCCGAAGGCATCACCGCGGTGCTGGTCACCCATGATGTGGAGGAAGCCGTCTACCTAGGCGACCGCGTGGTCGTGATGCAACCGCGCCCGGGGCGGATCCGCCGCATCCTCGACATTCCCCTGCCTCGCCCCCGCGACCGCCAGAGCCCCGCCTTCAATGCGCTGAAGGACGACGTGCTGGGCGAGTTCGGAAAGAACCTACCCCAACGGCAAGCGGCTTGAGGAGCGACAGAAAGCCATCGACCTCATGAATGGACAGTAGGGCAAGGCAAGGCAAGGCAAGGCGAGCCCTTCGAGACGATGCGAAGCGAGCCGAGACGGCTTCCCCGTAGGCGAAGGTGAGGAGCGCAGCGGGCCGGGGGTTGCGGCGCAGCCGTCCGGGACACTTGTCTGAGCCCCGAAGGGGCGAGTTGTGGCCCGGCCCCCGGTCCGCGAGCACCGCAACGCACCCCTTGGCGCAGCCAAGGGGCTTCGCCTCCGGGGTCGCCTTTTTGGTTACTTTTTGGGCGATGCCAAAAAGTGACTGCGCTGTCGGGCGCAGTCCCGACATGGGGGCATGAATCAACTGTCACGAACTTCTTCCCCCCGAACCCAAGCATGCTTGCTGCGGGCGCAGGCTTCGATACCTCAGCCCGAACGGGGAGTGGTGGGCGGGGCGCGGTGGGAAGAAACGCTCGCTGACTGCGCACCCTTCGACAGGCTCAGGGCGAACGGGGGGGCTGGTGATCTGGTGATCTGGTGATCTGGTGATCTGGTGATCTGGTGATCTGGTGATCTGGTG
>CBINPE010000152.1:0-11906 GCA_966252435.1 uncultured Burkholderiales bacterium
GCTGGACCGAGAAGCCGCCCGGCGGGTTGCGCACGGCGTCGCTGGCGGCGAGCAGGGCCTGGGCGTCCTCGTCGGTCCCGGCCGCGCGGGCCGGGGCGGGGCCCAGCGTCGCCAGGCCTGCCAGCGACAGCCCGGCCAGGCCCGCCAGCCAGCGGGCGGCGCTGCGGCGGGTCATCGTCGTCGTCATCGGTGACAGATGCAGGTCGGTGTGATCACGCATGGCGCAGGGCCTCCACGATTTCCAGTTTCGAAGCCCGGTTGGCGGGCCACCACGAAGACACGCAGGCGATCAGCGTGAGCGTGGCCACCACGCCCAGGCACAAGGGGCCGCTGCCCGCCACGTCGATGCCCACCGGCACGCCGGTGGCGTTGCCCGGCGGGGTCCATTGCAGGCCGGCCGGGTTGATGCCGTACTCGGACACCAACAGCGCGATGCCCACGCCCAGCGCCGCGCCGGCCAGGCCGATCAGCCCGCCTTCCACGATGAACAGCGCCCGGATGTGGCGCTGCTTCAGGCCCATCGCCTGCAGCGTGCCGATCTCGCCGACGCGCTCGCTCACAGCCATGTTCACGGTGTTGGCCACGGAGAAGACCGTCACCACGGCCATCAGCATCGAAACGAAGCCGAACAGGGTGTTGAACATGCCCGCCACCTGGTTGTAGGTGGGTGCCACGTCCTGGAAGTCACGCACTTCCAGGTCCTGGGCGCCACCCTGGCGCAGCAAGGCCTCGACGCGCTGGCGGGCGACTGGGATGTCCTGCGTGCGCTGGAGCTGCAGGACCAGGGCCGAGGCCCCCGGGTCCGTCGTGCCGAACACCAGGCGCTGCGCCAGGCCCAGCGGCATGCTGACGTGCATCATGTCCAGATCGCGCACCCCCTGGCGCTCGGCACGTGCCACGTTCATGCGGATCACGTTGGGGGCGCCGCCACTGCTGGCGGCCAGCAGCTCGATGCCCACGTCGTCGCCGACGGGCTTGTCGGCGGGGCGGGCCTGCTGGCTCAACTGCGCCAGGTCGGCGGCCATCGGAGCCCCCGCCTCGGTGGGGGCGGGGGCCGGGGCGCGCACGCACTGCCGGATCTCCAGCGCGTCGCACAGCCCCAGCAACTGGGCCAGACCCACGCCGATCACGCCGTCCTCGGGCTTGTCGTCACGCAGGTGGCTGGGGCCGGGCGGCATGTGCAGCTGCAGGCCGTCCCAGGCCAGCATGCGCAGGCGGTCCTGCGGCACCCAGCCGGCGCCGGCGAAATTGCTCGACAGGCCGTTGGCGAACTGCCCGGCCACGCCCTGCACCTGCAGCACCGGCGTGGCCACCTGCAGCAGCGGGCTCAGCTGGGGATCGGCCTGCAGCGCGGCGACGAGCTTGCCAGGTTCGCGGATGGCATAGCGGGCGGGATCGGCGCGGCCGAAGTCCAGGAAGCCGCGCACCATCACCTGCAGGTGGCCGGTCTGGCGCACGGTGATGGTCTGCAGGCCCTTGATGGTGGCGTTGACGTAGCCGCCCAGCATCACCATGGCCGCGGCGGACACGCCAAGCGCGCCCAGCGTGAGCAGTGTGCGGCGGCGGTTGCGCACCACGTTGCGCGCCGCCAGCGAGAAGATGTTCATGACGAATGGGTTCCTTCCAGGGGAGGGGTGACGTGCTCGACCTGCTCGATCTGGCCGTCGACGATGAAGACGCGGGTGTCCGCCGCCTCCAGCACGGCCGGGTCGTGCGAGGAGAAGACGACGCTGGTGCCGGTGTCGCGCTGCATCTGGCGCAGCAGCGCCAGGATCTCGGCACCGCTGCGGCGGTCCAGGTTGGCGGTGGGCTCGTCGGCCAGCAGCAGCGAGGGCTGGTTGGCCAGCGCGCGGGCGATGGCCACACGCTGGCGTTGGCCGCCGGAGAGCTGCGCAGGCCGGTGCCGCGCCTGCCTGTCCAGGCCCACGGCCGCCAGCAGCGCGCGGGCGCGCTCACGGCGCTGGGCGGCGGGCAGGGCGGTGAGCCGCATCGGGTACTCGACGTTCTCCAGCGCGTTGAGCACCGGCAGCAGGTTGAAGCTCTGGAACACGAAGCCGATGCGCCGCGCGCGGAACTCGGCCAGGGCGTTGCGCGACAGCCCGTCCAGGGGCTGCTGCTCGATCTCGACGCGGCCCTGGTCGGGGCGGTCGAGCGCGCCCAGCAGGTGCAGCAGGGTGCTCTTGCCGCTGCCCGAGGGGCCGGCGATCACGGTGAAGGCGCTGCGCCGCACGTCCAGGTCGACCTGGTGCAGGGCGCGCACCTCGGTGGCGCCGAGCCGGTAGCGCTTGCAGGCGCCGCGCAGGCGCGCCACCGGCGACGGCGCGGACGGTCCGGCCTTGGAAGAGGGGGAAGGGGAGAAGAGGGTGCTCATGGCGGTGCGTCCGGCCTTCAGCGCAGGGTCAGCTTCACGTGCTGGTCGGCGTCCTTCAGCTCGAAGGCCGCGTCGCGGAACTCCGGCGGGCCGCCGGCGCCGCGGGCGTCCTGGCTGAAGCCGTAGCGCTCCTTGGGGATGCCAAACATGCCGCGGTCGAGCTGGCGGTTGTCGTTCTCGTCGTGGTAGGCCGACAGGGCGTAGCGGCCCGGCGCCAGGTTCTTGAACACCACCACCGCCGAGGCGCCGGCGGCCACGCGCTGCCCCACCAACGGCGTCTGCGGGAAGGCGCTGGTCTTGTCGAACAGGCCGACCATCACCGCGCCCTTGTCGCTGGCGCTGCCACCGATCTCGACGGTCAGGTCGGCTGCCTGGGCCGGGCGCAGGGCCAGCAGCGACGCGGCGGCGAGCAGCACGGTGAGGCCATGGCGCAGGGTGATGAAGGGGAAGGCGGAGACGGGCAGGGCATTCATGACAGGTCCTTGTGCAAGGTTGAGAGAGAAGGAAAAGCAAAGCTGCGAAGCACAGGACGGCATTGCACCGGGCGGATGTATGGCCGGTGTGTCACGAAGGCGGGAGATTTGTACCGGCAGCTGGCGGCGCCGGCGGCTGGACACGCGCCGACAAACGGCGCTACATGGCGATACATGAAAGGCGGCTGGCGGGGGAGGGGACGCGTCAAAATCCTGCCCCATGACGACCCGCCCCGACCACGTCCTCATCGTCGACGACGATCCCGACATCCGCGAGCTGCTCGCGGGCTACCTGAGCCAGCACGAACTTCAGGTCAGCATGGCCGCGGACGGGCGCCAGATGCGTGCCGTGCTGGCGCAATCCCCCGTCGACGTGATCGTGCTCGACCTGATGCTGCCCGGCGAGGACGGCCTGAGCCTGTTCCGCGGCCTGCGCGAGCAGCCCCGCTACGCCCACATCCCCGTGCTGATGCTGACCGCGCGCAGCGACGACGTGGACCGCATCATCGGCCTGGAGCTGGGGGCCGACGACTACCTTGGCAAGCCCTTCGTGCCGCGCGAGCTGATGGCGCGCCTGCGGGCCGTCCTGCGGCGCGCGCGCATGCTGCCGCCGGGCATGGCGCATCCCGACGGCGCGCGCTACCTCGCCTTCGGCGACTGGCTGCTGGACACCGTCGAGCGCCACCTCATCGCGCGTGGCGGCACGGTCAGCCCGCTGCAGTCGGCCGAGTACACCCTGCTGCGCTTCCTGCTCGACCACCCGCAGCGCGTGGTCAGCCGCGACCACCTGCTGGTGGCGATCGCAGGGCGCGACGCCGAGGTCTTCGACCGCTCGATCGACCTGCGCGTGAGCCGGCTGCGCAAGCGCCTGGGCGACGACGCGCGCGAGCCCGACTACATCAAGACCGTGCGCAACGAAGGCTACGTGCTGTCCAAGGCGGTCGACGCGCACGCGCAGCCGCCGGCCGACTTCCTGGCAGGCGGGTCCGGCCGGGCGGGGTGAGCATGGCCACGGTGATGCGTTCCCTGGCGGCCCGCCTGTTCGCGATCCTGGTGCTGGTGACGGTGCTCATCCAGGTGCTGAGCTTCGGCGGGGTGATGGTCCGGCTGGGCCAGGACGGACAGCGCAGCATGAACGAGTTCCTGGCGGCGGACCTGGTCTTCATCCAGGGCATGCTGCGCGGCCAGGCGCCCGCCGCCCGCGCGGCGATGCTGGCGCAGTTGAACCTGCGCGGCTATTACACGCTGGAGCTGGTGCCTGCGCAGCGGCAATTCCCCGCCTGGATGTCGGATCACGTGGTGCGGACCCTGCGGACCGTGCAGGAGCGCTTCCCAGCGGAGCGGCTGAGCGCGGTCAAATGGACGGCACCGGACGGCACGGTCTGGCCGGCCCTGGTGCTGCCCGTGGACGAGGCGCAGCAGCTGCTGGTCGCCTTCCCGGGCAGCAAGCAGCCTTTCGCGCCGCCGCCGCTGGGCCTCGTCCTGCTGTACCTGCTGGGCGTCTCGGCGCTGGTGATGGCGGTGGCCTGGTTCGCAGTGCGCCTGGCGACGCAGCCGATGGCGCGGCTGGCGCGCGCGGCCCAGGCCCTGGGGCGCAACCTGAACGCCTCGCCGCTGCCCGAGACCGGGCCGACCGAGGTGCGCGACGCGGCCCACGCCTTCAACGCCATGCAGCAGGCGATCCAGGCCCACCTGCGCGAGCGCACCCAGATCCTGGCCTCGATCTCGCACGACCTGAAGACGCCGCTGACGCGCCTGCGGCTGCGCGTGGGCGACCTTCCCGAGGACGAACGCCGCGCGCGCATCGAGTGGGACATCGACGCCATGGAGCACCTGATCCAGGAAGGGCTGGACTATGCGCAGAGCAGCCAGCTGCGCGAGGCCCTGGTGCCGCTGGACCTCAACGTCCTGCTGGAGTCCCTGGCCGAGCGCTATGCCGACATGGGGCAGGACGTGCAGGTGCAAGGGCGCGTGGCCCAGCCCTTGCGCTGCGCACCGCGGGCCCTGGAGCGGGCCTTGCAGAACCTGGTGGACAACGCCGTGAAGTACGGCGAGCGGGCCCGCATCCAGCCCGGCATGCGCGATGGGCAGCTGTTCATCTGCATCGAGGACGACGGCCCTGGCGTGCCGGACGAACTGCTGCCCCGGCTGACGGAGCCGTTCTTCCGGGGCGAGGGCTCGCGCAACCGCGACACCGGCGGCACCGGCCTGGGCCTGGCGATCGCCCAGAACCTGCTGCACTCGCAGAACGGCCGCCTGGTGCTGTCCAACCGCCGGCCGCAGGGGCTGGTGGCGACGGTGTGGTTCGGGGACGGGACGACGTAGCGTGAGAGGGTCAGGGCTAGGCATGAAGCCCTGATCATCCTGAGCATGAAACCCGTTCGTCCTGAGGTATCGAAGGATGCGAAGGCAACGAGCTCGCTGCCTTCGCATCCTTCGATACCTCAGGACGAACGGAGGACTCCATGCATATGAGGACATGCACCGAGGACATGCAGAGAGCTTTATGTGCCGCAAGACAAACAGAAGGCTCTGTGCGCCCTGCCCATGGATGCCGCCCCGACTGCCCTAATGCATGCAGACGTCGCCTGTTCACCCCGTCCCTCGGGGTTCCTGAAAAGTATCAAATCAAGCGACCAGACGTCGCAAGTTCCCCACCATGCAGGGTGATGGCACGCTGAGGTGCCTCAGAACGATACTGCGCCCCAAGTTTTTGACCTCGCAGGAGAGCGAATCATGGGGATGCAGATGCAACGCGACACAGGCGCATGGCGTGTACAGGTCTGGGTGTCTTTCGGCCTGGCGCTGCTGGCCAGCGGTGTCGGCGTGCTGTGGCTGCCCAGCCAGGAGCTGGACCGCGCTTTCCTCGCGATCGGCTTCTTCTTCTGCCTGTTCACCTGTTTCGCCGTGGCCAAGCTGCAGCGCGACAACCGCCACCGCCAGGTCGACACCAGCGGCTGGGTGATGACCGTGTGGGTGGCGTTCGCGGCCGCCCTGACACTCACGGGCTGGGGCTTGTGGCGCATGGCCCTCGTGGAATGGCAGAAGGGCTACATGCTGGTGTGCTGGCTGTTCCTCGTGAGCACGACCTTCACCCTGGCCAAGACCATCCGCGACCAGCACGAGGCCGAGCAGCTCGAGCGCGCTCCCCTGCCGGAGGCCGCCGGCTGAGGACCCGGTCCCGCCGGGAACCATCATGAGCCTCTACGCCCTCAAGCCGCGCTTCCAGGCGATCCTGCGGCCGCTGGTGCGGCGCCTGGCCGTCGCCGGCGTCACCGCCAACCAGGTCACCCTGCTGGCCTGCGCCGTCTCGGTGGCGCTGGGGGCCTGGCTGAGCTGCTGGCCCGGGCTGGACCCGCGCGCCTACCTTCTGCTGCCCTTGTGGATGCTGCTGCGCATGGCTCTCAACGCCATCGACGGCATGCTGGCCCGCGAGTGGCACCAGCGCTCGGCGCTCGGGGGCTACCTCAACGAGCTGACCGACCTGGTCTCCGATGCCGCGCTCTACCTGCCCTTCGCGGGCCTGTCGCCCTGGGCGCTGGGGACCCTGGTCTGGCTGTCCGCCGTCTCGGAGATGGCGGGTGCGCTGGGCCCGACCGCGGGCGCCTCGCGGCGCCAGGACGGGCCGCTCGGCAAGAGCGACCGTGCCCTGGTCTTCGGCGCCCTGGGCCTGTGGACCGGCCTGGCTGGACAACAACTCCCCGCCAGCGCCGCCTGGGGCCTGTGGGCCCTGGTGGCCCTGAGCGTCTGCACGGTGGTGCAGCGCGTGCGCCGCGGCCTCGCCGAATCGACCTTGAAAGGAACCCTTCCATGAACACGCTTGCCGCCGGCACATCCCTCGCACGGACCGACGCCGGTCCCACGCCCACCGCCGGCGCGGCCGCCCGCGCCACCACCCAGCGGCCGGTGCGCCGCCATGTGCTGCGCACCCACGACGGCGTGGAGCTGGTCTACCGGCACTGGCCGGCGATGCGCCCATCGCCCGGGGGACCACGGGCGGTGCTGCTCTTCCACCGCGGCCACGAGCACGGCGGGCGCATGGCGCACCTGGTGGACGAGCTGGACCTGGCCGGTTGCGACTTCTTCGCCTGGGACGCGCGCGGCCACGGCGAGAGTCCCGGCGAACGCGGCTTCAGCCCCAGCTTCGCCACCTCGGTGCGCGACGTGCAGACCTTCGTCGACCACCTGCAGCAGGCGCACGGCATCGCGCCGGCCGACATGGTGGTCGTGGCGCAGAGCGTGGGGGCCGCGCTGGTGGCCACCTGGGTGCACGATCACGCCCCGCCGATCCGCGGCATGGTGCTGGCCTCGCCTGCCTTCAAGATCAAGCTCTATGTGCCCTTCGCGCGCGCCGGCCTGAAGCTGCTGCGGGCGCTGCGCGGCCACTTCTTCGTCAACAGCTACGTCAAGGCGAAGTTCCTCACCCACGATCCGGCGCGCATCGCCTCCTACGAGCGCGATCCCCTGATCGCACGGCCCATCTCGGTGGGCGTGCTGCTGGGCCTGCTGGACACCGCCGAGCGCGTGGTGGCCGACGCCCAGGCCATCACGGTGCCGACGCAGCTGCTGATCTCGGGGGCCGACTGGGTGGTGCACCACGGGCCACAGCACCGCTTCTTCGAGCGGCTGGGCAGCACCGTCAAGGAAAAGCACGTGCTCGAGGGCTTCTTCCACGACACCCTGGGCGAGCGCGAACGCGCCTCCGCCGTGGCGCGCGTGCGGGCTTTCATCACGCGCTGCTGGGACGACCCGGCGCCGCCGGCGGACTGGCGCCAGGCCCACCGGCGCGGCGCCACGCACGACGAGGCCCAGGCACTGGCGCGGCCGCTGCCCCTGTGGTCGCCGCGCGGGCTGTACTGGGCCGCGACGCGCGCCGGCCTGCGCCTGGGCGCGCTGATGTCGGAGGGGCTGCGCCTGGGCCGCGCCACGGGCTTCGACTCCGGCAGCACGCTCGACTACGTCTACCGCCACCAGCCCACCGGCTGGCCGCTGGTCGGCAAGGCGGTCGACCGGCTCTACCTCGAGTCGATCGGCTGGCGCGGCATCCGCCAGCGCAAGCTGCACGTTAGCGAGCTGCTGCGCGACGCGATGGCCCGCCTGCGCGCGAACGGCCAGCCCATCCACGTGCTGGACATCGCGGCCGGCCACGGCCGCTACGTGCTCGACGCCGTCGAGCCGCAGGCCCTGCCGCAGTCCATCACCCTGCGCGACTACAGCGAACTCAACGTGCGCGAGGGCCGGCGCCTGATCGAGGCCCGTGGCCTGGGCCACATCGCGCGCTTCGAGCAGGCTGACGCCTTCGACCGCGCCAGCCTGGCCGCCGCCGACCCGCGCCCGACGCTGGGCGTGGTCTCGGGCCTGTACGAGCTGTTCCCCGACAACGACCTGGTGGCGCGCTCGCTGGCCGGCCTGGCCGACGCGATCCCGCCGGGCGGCTACCTGGTCTACACCGGCCAGCCCTGGCACCCGCAGCTCGAGCTGATCGCCCGCGCCCTCACCAGCCACCGCCAGGGCCAGGCCTGGGTGATGCGCCGGCGCACCCAGGGCGAGATGGACCAGCTGGTGGCGCAGGCGGGTTTCCGCAAGATCAGCCAACGCATCGACGAATGGGGCATCTTCACCGTGTCCATCGCCCAGCGGGTCTGACGCGACGGCCATGACGACCCCCACGACACCGAGCACCGCGACGGGCCGGCCCTGGCGCCTGGCGCTGGCTTGGCTGGCAGGCCTGGGCCCGTTCTTCTACCTCAGCTACGGCTGGGCCAACCTGCTCGCGGCGCAGCGCGCCGACGTGCCGAGCCTGGTGTTCGCCTGGGAGCGGGGCATGCCTTTCGTGCCCTGGAGCATCGTGCCGTACTGGACGCTGAACCTGTTCTACGCCGCGGCGCTGTTCCTGCCCGCCACGCGTGCCGGCGTGAACGCGCTCGGGCGCCAGCTGCTCACCGCCCAGGTCGTGGCGGTGGGCTGCTTCGTGCTGTTTCCCTTGCGCTACAGCTTCACCCGCCCGCCCGTCGAGGGCGTGCCCGGCTTCCTGTTCGACGTGCTGATGGGCTTCGACCAGCCGTTCAATCAGGCGCCCTCGCTGCACATCGCGCTGGGCGTGATCCTCTGGGCGGCCTGGTCGGCGGCCGTGCCGCGCGGCTGGCGTCTCGCGCTGCACCTCTGGTTCTTCCTGATCGGCGTGTCGGTGCTCACCACCTACCAGCACCATGCGATCGACATCCCGACCGGTGCCTTGCTGGGCGCCCTGTGCCTGTGGCTGTGGCCGAACCCGGCGGGGCAGGAGACGGTGGCCCACGCCTGGCCTGGCCTGTCATCCTCGCGCCGCTGGCGTCTGGGTGGGGCCTATGTCGCGGGGGCGCTGGCCTGCGGCGCCGCAGCCTGGGCACTGGGCCTGGGCCGCTGGCCAGCAGCCGGCCTGCTGGTCTGGCTCGGGGTGGACCTGTTGCTGGTGGCCAGCCACTACCTGGTGCGCGGCCCTGGCGGTTTCCAGAAAGACGCCCAGGGCCGCATGCCTCCGGTGCTGCAGGCCCTGTTCGCGCCTTACCTGCTGTTGGCGCGGCTCAACGCCTGGGCCTGGAACCGCGGCCAGCCGCCGGTGCTGGCGATCGTCGACGGGGTGCACCTCGGGCCCCTGCCGCGCCGGCTGGCCGATGCGCCCGGGCATGCCGTGGTTGACCTGTGCGCCGAGCTGCCGGTGCGCCCCGACCCTGCGCCCGGCGTGCCCGCGGCGGGACTGCGCTACCGCAGCGTGCCCTGCCTGGACCTGCTGCCGCCGTCGCAGGAGGCGCTGCACCAGGCCGCACAGCTCATCGAGGCGGCGCGCGTGCACGGGCCGGTGCGTGTCTGCTGCGCGCTGGGCCGCTCGCGCAGCGCGATGGCGGTGGCCGCCTGGCTCCTGCTGACCGGCCGCGCGGCGGACGTCGATGCGGCCGTCGACAGGGTGCGCGCGGGTCAGCCGCGCCTGGCGCTGGGCCCGGCGCACCGACGCGCGCTGCAGTCGCTGAGGGCGGTGCCATGACGGGCCGATCGACGTCTCCCCGCACTTGGCGGACTGCAGTGCGCAGCAGCCCTCCCCCAGCGGGGGAGGTCCGCTCCTTCCCCCGCTGGGGGAAGGTTGGGATGGGGGCGCAGCCTTCGCAGGTCGCCTTCCGTTCCCTGGCCCAGGCCCGCTTGACGGCCCGCTGGCTGGCCCAGGGCCGGGTGCTGCAAGGCTGGAGCCTGCTGCTGGCAGCCCTGGGCCTGGCGGTGCTGGTGTTCCTGCCCCCCGCCCATGGCCCACGCGGGGCGTGGGCCCTCCTCGTGCTGGCGCCGGGTTTGCTCGCGGCGCTGGCCTGCGTGCGCATCGGCCTGGACGCGGCGCTTTTCGACGACCTGGCCGAAGGTCGCCTGCAGCTCACCGACCTCGATGCCGCGCTGGCCAGCGTGCGCCGCGTCGCCCCCGGGCCGACGCGCGACATGGCCGCCCGCTGCCGCGGCGCGCAGACCTGGTGGTGGCGCGGCGTGGCCTGCGTGGCTGCGCAGGCGGTGCTGCTGCCGGTCCTGCTGTGCCTGTCCTTTCCGGGAGCCTGACGATGACCCTCCCCTTGGCGAACCTGCCTGCGACGCAGGCCACCGTGCTGCTGTTCTCCGGCCTGGCGGCGGTGCTGGGCCTGGCCTCCACCGTCGGGGCCTGCCTGAAGTGGCGCGTGGCGCGGCGGGCGCCGCATCCAGTGATCGACAACCTCAACGCGCGCATCAAGGCCTGGTGGCTGATGATCGCCCTGATCGGCCTGGCCTTCGTGCTGGGCCGCCCCGGCATGCTGGGACTGTTCGCCCTCGTGTCCGCGCTGGCCCTGCGGGAGTTCCTGCAGGCCCGCCGCGGCGACCCTGCCCGCGCCGCCGACCGCCTGCTCGAGGGCGCCTGTTTCCTGGTTTTCCTGCCCCTGCAGTACCTGGCCGTCGGCCTGGGCTGGAGCCAGCTCGCGGCCGCCCTGGTTCCGGTGGGCGCCTTCGTGCTGCTGCCCGCGCTGGCGGCTCTGTCGGGCGACCCGCGCGGCTTCCTCGACCGCGTGGCCGGCGTGCAGTGGGGCCTGATGGCCTGCGTCTGGTGCGTCTCGCACGTGCCGGCGCTGCTGACGCTGGCGGTGCCCGGCTTCGAAGGACGGCAGATGCTGCTGGTCGCCTTCGTCGTGCTGGTGGTGCAGGCCAGCGACGTGCTGCAGTACATCTGGGGCAAGCTGCTGGGCCGCCGCCCGGTGGCGCCCGGCCTGTCGCCGTCCAAGACGCTCGAGGGCCTGCTCGGGGGCGTGCTCAGCGCCAGCCTGCTGGGCGGCGCGCTGTGGTGGATCACGCCCTTCGCCCCCTGGCAGGCCGCGGGACTGGCCTGGGTGGCGTGCTGCATGGGTTTCCTGGGCGGCCTCGTGATGTCGGCCATCAAGCGCGACCGTGGCCTGAAGGACTGGGGCCGCCTGATCGAAGGCCACGGCGGCATGCTCGACCGCGTCGACTCGCTGTGCTTTGCCGCGCCGGTGTTCTTCCACCTGGTGCGCTGGGGCTGGACCTGAGGTGAAACGGCCCCCGCCCGACGGGCGGATTGAGTATGCTGCGCCCGCAGTGCCCGCCTTCCATCCCTGCCGAGGACCTTCGTCGATGAGTCACCCGAACCAGTTCGCACTGCTTGCCCAGCGCCGCTTCGCGCCCTTCTTCTGGACACAGTTCCTGGGTGCTGGCAACGACAACCTGTTCAAGTTCGCCCTCACCGTCCTGGTCACCTACCAGCTGAACCTGAGCTGGCTGCCCTCGGCCGTGGCCGGGCCGGTGATCGGGGCGGTGTTCATCCTGCCCTTCCTGCTGTTCTCCGCCACCAGCGGCCAGCTCGCCGACAAGCACGAGAAGACCCGGCTGATCCGCCTGGTCAAGTGGCTCGAGGTGCTGATCATGCTGCTGGCGGGCTGGGGCTTCTTCCAGCTGAACGTGGGCGTGCTGCTGGCCTGCGTGTTCCTGATGGGCCTGCACTCGACCCTGTTCGGGCCGGTCAAGTTCTCCTACCTGCCGCAGCACCTGGGCGAGCGCGAGCTGAC